>JAFPAZ010000308.1 GCA_017390645.1 Lachnospiraceae bacterium | reverse complement strand
TATTGAGTATCTGATGGATTGGAACGGAGAAGAAAGCGTATACAAGTATATTAGTGTGGATGGTAAATATTATCAGTTTGGGATTCGTCGAATTTCATATGCAAATAAAGGTTATATCGGTTATTTGTTAGAATTTATCAACAGGACATTGGAAAAGAAGTATTACAATACAATGGAAGAGTACAATACCAGCATGGAAAAAAAGGTAGAAGAAAAGACGAGAGAAGTAAAAGAACAGGAATTAAGAACAAAAGAACTTTTTATCCAGACAGTGACAGCCCTTAGTGAAGCGGTTGATGCAAAGGACAGATATACCAGTGGACATTCAAAAAGGGTAGCCAAGTATTCCCGCATGATTGCAGAACGGTTAGGAAAAAGTAAGGAAGAACAGGATGAAATCTATAGAGCAGGTCTTTTGCATGATGTAGGAAAAATACGAATTCCGGCTGAAATTATTAATAAACCAGGAAAACTTACGGAAGAAGAGTATAATGTTATTAAGGTTCATTCTATCACCGGTTATCATATTTTGAAAGGAATTTCTGATAGTAGTGGTATTGCCATTGCTGCAAAGTACCATCATGAAAGATATGATGGGAAAGGCTACCCAAATGGACTCTCAGGTGAAAATATACCGGAGGTTGCACGAATCCTTGCAGTTGCAGATGCGTACGATGCAATGGCCAGCAATCGAAGTTATCGAAAGGCATTACCTCAAGAACTTGTAAGAAGTGAAATTGAAAAAGGGAAAAATAGCCAGTTTGACCCATATATAGCTGAAGTAATGCTAAAGATGATAGATGAAGATAAAGATTATTCCATGAGGGAAAAAGATTCTAAAAAGAGAAGGATTCTTACGGTAGATGATGAAGCAATAAATAATAAAATTATTACGCATATTATGAGTGATGAATCTGGTTATGAGGTGGTTTCAGCCGGTGGTGGAAAGGAAGCACTAAATATCTTAGAAAATCAGGCTTTTGATTTGATTCTACTGGATGTTAAAATGCCTGAAATGGATGGAATGGAAACGCTGAAATTAATCAGAGAAAAATACCAGACACCGGTAGTACTTATGACCAGTGATAAAACATTGGATTTGTCAACCGGTTTTTCCCAGTATGGATGCGATGACTATATTACAAAGCCATTTTTACCTCTTTTGGTAAAAGAGGTGGTTCATAATATGACGAAGAGAACAGATATAGATAAATAAATGAGTAAATTAAGCTAGAAAAAACACGAAAGAAGGAAACATTATGTTAGCAGACTCCAGTCAATTAATTATATATCGAAATATCCGAAATGCAGTTCCATTTGTGGGATTTTTAAAAGTAATTGAGCATTATAAGATAGAGGGAATGGATCAGGAAGTTTTGATTAATACTCTATATGACAGTGTAAATCAGTTGGTGGAATTAAGTCAGAATCAAAGTTTTTCCGGTAATTTGTGGCATACCTATCTGACGTATCTGATTGCTAACGATGAAAACTCCTTTAGCCGCTTTTGCGAGAAAAAAGGAAAAGTAGATGGAACCATCAATGAATTGGTACTAAGTGATTTGAAAATCATAAAAAGTCTCTTTGAATTTGACTGGTCAGAATTGGAAAACAGATTAGGAATCAAAGCCATGAGTATGTTGGAAAATTATGAACCGGCCAATATGCAGGGAATTGTTTTTAATAAAAGAGTCCGGGATCGTATCAACGAGTTAAGTGTGAAACTTGCAAAATCAAAAGATGAATACGAACTCTTAGAGCATATCAGTGAATTTTACAATGATTATGGAGTAGGAAAGTTTGGGTTGCATAAATCTTTCCGTATCGTTCATCAAGGGGAACAGGTAAATATCGAACCTATTACCAATGTGGAACACAAAAAACTAGATGATTTGGTGGGTTATGAACTTCAAAAGAAACAGTTGGTAGAAAATACCCTTGCCTTTATCAAAGGAGAAAAAGCCAATAATGTATTACTTTTTGGAGACAGTGGAACGGGAAAATCCACTTCCGTAAAAGCGATTTTAAATGAGTATTTTCCTCAGGGACTTCGTATGATAGAAGTATACAAACATCAATTCCAGGATTTGTCCAATGTAATTTCCCAGATTAAAAACAGAAATTACAAATTCATCATCTACATGGATGATTTATCCTTTGAAGAAACCGAGTTAGAATACAAATATCTGAAAGCCATTATTGAAGGTGGCCTTGAGAAAAAACCGGACAACGTGTTAATTTATGCGACTTCTAATCGAAGGCATCTGGTAAAAGAAACTTGGAATGATAAAAAGCAGGCACCGGATGATGTGCATGGAAACGATGCAAAACAGGAAAAATTGTCTCTTTATGCCCGTTTTGGAGTTACGATTATGTTTGGTTCTCCATCCCAGAAAGAATTCTTAGAAATCGTGGATACTCTTGCCCAAAAACGAGGAATTGTCATGGATAAAGAACTACTGCACCAACAGGCGATTCGTTGGGAACTAACCCATGGAGGGTTTTCCGGACGTGCAGCAGAACAGGTTATTACCCAGGTACTGGCATTACAAAATCTAAAAGAAGAACCATAGATTTTGTGAAAGCAGATTTTAGGCTCGTCACAAGAAATAGAAGAAAGGAATAGGATTGTCCGGGTATAGGGATAATCTTTAAGAAAAATGGAACGAATTAATAAAGACATAGAAGCAGGTACATTTTCACCTTATTATCTGTTATGTGGAGATGAGGATTATTTGAAGTCACAAGCCTTATGGAAACTACAAAAAGCGATTTTAAAAGATGGTATTGATATGAACTATACCTGCTTTGAAGGAAAAAAATTTAAATTGGAAGAGTTCATATCTTTTGGACAGACCTTGCCCTTTTTCGCAGAATATCGTCTTGTGGTTTTAAAAGATACCGGTTTTTTTAGTGAAAATTGTGACAGTTTTATTGAAGCATTAAATTCTATTGCACCTACTACCATCGTGATATTTGTAGAGTCTGACAATGATAAACGAAACCGACTTTATAAACTGGTAAACGCAAAAGGTTATGTCAGCGAACTGAAAACTCCGGATGAGAAACAACTTCTAACATGGCTGAAAAGTAAATTTATAGAAGAAAAAAAGAGAATTTCTGACGCAGATATTATGTATTTTTTGGAATGTGTCGGAAAAGATATGAATCTTCTAAAAAATGAAATGGAAAAGCTTTGCTGTTATCTGGCAGATAAAGAAGTGATCACCAGAAAAGATATGGATGAGGTTATGATATTTCAGGTAGAAGGTAAGATGTTTGACATGTTAACTGCCATTGGAAAACGAAACAAACACAAGGCCTTAGAGCTTTATCATGATTTAATTGCTGTGAAAGAGCCAGTTAAGAAACTCTTTATCATGCTAGAAAGGCAGTTTAATCTCATTCTGGAAATCAAATCAGCAAAGGAAAAAGGTGTTTCTAATGATGAAATAGCAAAAAAAGCAGGGATTCGTCCTTTTTTAGTGGGAAAAACCATGGAACAGGCGAAACAGTTTGAAAAAGCAGAGTTGATTGCTATTTTAGAAGAATGTGCTGAAATGGACAAAAAAATAAAATCC
>JAFPAZ010000307.1 GCA_017390645.1 Lachnospiraceae bacterium | reverse complement strand
TTAATTGATAACTAAGATTAATATATAAGGGATGGTCGCATTAGCGATTTGAATGTTCCCTGTTAAGTAGATAATGAAAAAATATAAATTTTTCCTGCCGGTAGAATATCTACCGGCAGTTTTTTATCATAATTATGATGTTGGGGCAAAGGGTATTTTGACCATGGGATCATAATATCCCTAATGTGAATTTTAAAAACATCCTTGCAGCATAAGAAATAAGCTGGGTGTTCGGATACACAAATCCGATGGAACGCTTTTCTAAGGGTTTCTTTAATTCTAATTCTAAAACTTCACCATGAAGAAGTTCTTCTTCCACAAATTCTTTTACAACACAGGAAATTCCCATACCAATTTTAGCGAAGTCAATGAGCAAATCCATATTGTTTACTTCTAGAATCTGTTTTGGATGAATGTTGTGTTCGGTAAGATACGAATCCACATGCATTCTGGTGATATTGTTCTTTTCTAACATCATCAGGTTTCCCTTTTCCAATAAAGAAATGCCGGAAGGCAAGGTTTTTTTAGGAACAGTTTCGTCGGTAAATATGGAGGTGATATTACCGGAAAATAAAAAAGGAAGAGAATCGATGGATGGATTTTCTTCATTTATTAAGGATTCTAAATGCGTTAAATAACTTTTTGTTGCAATAAATGTATCCTGAATCGTTTGGATTTCACGATAGGTAAAACTTTTTTCTATGTCTGTTTTACAGATGAAACCAATATCCACCTTTTTATCCTGTAGCAATTGAATGGTCTGATAAGTTGAATTACATTCGATGGTAATACTGATTTGAGGGTAATGTTCAATGAAATTTTTAATATAAGGCATTAAAATATAACGGCAGAGAGTACTGCTGACTCCGATTCTTACCTGCCCTGTTTTTAAATCCTGAGCCTGTTTTAAAGCATATTCCCCGGCTTCAATAGAAGAAAAAGCAGAATGGATATGATGAAACAAAAGCTCTCCTTCCTTCGTCAAAGAAACCCCTCTTGAAGTTCTTAAAAAAAGAGTACAATTCAGATTCGCCTCCAGTTTCGAAATATCCTTACTGATGGCAGGCTGGCTGATAAATAACTCCTTGGCTGCTTTCGTAATGTTTTTATTTTTAGCAACTGCATAAAATACACGATATAATGCTAAATTTTGATCCTGCATGGTATCCCTCCTGTTGTTATATTTGTCATAGTCACTCTTTGTCTTTTCTTATCTTAAGTGGTGCAAAAGAAACAAATACATTAGCAGGTGCTTGTTCGGCCGTCGGTACTTAACGAGAGACTTGTCTCGAGTTTAGCACCGCTACGAGCCGAACGCAGCGAAAGCGTGCCTGCGTTGTTTTGTTTCTTTCGCACCACTTTCACAAAAATAAACTAGTTTCGCAACTACCTAACATATTAGTTCAAGTGCGAATAAAAGGCATAACCTAAAGTTATGATAAATATTCGTATTATGTATTTGCATTATATCACGACATATAGTAAAATGAATAGACATATCGGAGAAAATCAGAAAATGAAAGAAAAGAAAGGAAACATGCAGAACTTCTCATAAAGAAGAAAATCTGCGAAAGGTATGAAATATGAGCAAAGTATTTAAGTTTCATAATGATGTGGATACAGACCAAATTATCGCATCCCAATACTTATTATTGCCAACCATTGATGATATGAAAGGTTATGCTTTTGAATCCTTGGATGGAGAGTTTGCTAAGAATGTGGCAGAAGGAGATATTGTGGTTGCAGGAGAAAACTTTGGCTGTGGTTCTTCCAGAGAACAGGCACCAAGTGTATTAAAAGCGTTAGGAGTAAAAGCCATTGTAGCAAAATCCTTTGCCAGAATTTTTTACCGTAATTCCATTAATATCGGTTTACCGGTGATTGTTTGCAGAGAAATGTATGATGCAGTAGAAGCCGGAGATGAAGTAAATCTGGATTTGGCTGCAGGAACCATTGAAACCTCTAAGGGAACCTTAACTTGTACGAAATTACCACCATATATGCAGGGAATTTTAGATGCCGGTGGATTGATTGCATCTTTAAACAAGGAGGATAACTAAAATG
>JAFPAZ010000306.1 GCA_017390645.1 Lachnospiraceae bacterium | reverse complement strand
AGAATTTGCTGACTATACAATAGAACAGTGTAAACAGGATTTGGATTCTTTGGTAAACTGGAAAAATTTAATGGCAATTCAGGATACGAAGAAAGTTACGTCGGTGGAAGCATTTAAGAACAGACAGTATCGGTATCAGTTTGTATAAAAATATGAAGGAAAAGATTACTTTAAGTAACTTGCATTGGAGTCAAAGGATATTTAAATTCCGGAGAAATTCATAAGGGAATGCAGGGATTTTTCGAACAAGGAGAAATGTTACATTTAAATCTGCATCACTTAGGAAAATTAAAGATGGTTCAGGGAATCGGGAAAAAAGTCTATGTGGTAGAAAATCCGTCGGTATTTCAAAAGTTGGCTGCAGAAAACAAGGGAAAGGTTACTATTGTATGTGGAAACGGGCAATTGCGACTGGCAGTTTTTGTTTTGATGGATTTATTGGTAAAGTCCGGATGTGAGCTATGGTACTCCGGAGACTTTGACCCGGAAGGTCTGTCCATTGCCCAAAAATTAAAGGATAGATATCATGAACGGTTATATTTCTGGCATTATGAACGGGAAGATTATGAACAGGCAAAATCCAAAGAAAAATTAAGCGAGACCCGCTTAAAACAGTTAAAATCCCTGACGGATCCTGCGCTACAAAAAATGGCAGAATGGATAAGGCAGGATGAAGTAGCAGGATATCAGGAAAATATATTGGAGAGATATACGATATAGAATTTAGAAAATTCAAACGGATTTTGTAAAAAAAAAGAACCATCGAGGTAAGTTGCTCTAGCTGCAAGGGCAAGTGTGGAAATGGAATATGAAAAGAAGCCTGCTCAATTTTTGCAGATATTAGTGTTGGATAAATATGAAAAGTCACTACCGATAGCAGAAAAATGTTGACAAAAATGCAAATAAAATTATTTTTAATATGTCAAAAACTGCTATACTTTTTCGATAAAATATGATACCATAAAGATAAAGCGAATTCAGTGAAAAGAGAAATGGCAGGAAATATTTTAAAGGAAGGTAGACAGCATGGATAATTTATATGGTAAGATTTTTGATCATGTTATGGTAAATGAAAAGGAAACCATAAAATGTTGTAACGCAGTAGACAGTGAGGTAGAGCGGCTCATGAATAAGTTTCAAAGTAAGTTTAATGAGGATGAGTTAGAAGACTTGAAGGATGATTTGTTTTCTATCACTTTGGTGGCAGAGAAGGCAGGATTTGAATTGGGAGTAAAGTTTTTGTTTCGGTTAATGAATTCATAATGAATAAGGGGAATTGTAACCTGGAATAAGGTGTTGGCAAAAGGAAATGAATGAGAGATAATAAAAAGAGAAATAGGGAAAGGGTAGGGTGAAAGATTATGGTATTGACAGATGAAATGAAACATGTGATTTCAAAAAGAATGATGAATGGTATTATGATGTTGTATTTGTTTGTAAGTGCGTGGTGTATCATAAAAGGAGTCACTTCCTTGGGGCAGGGGAGAGTTCCGGTTATGTTTATATTTGGGGTGCTGTTGTTTTTTGGGACATGTTATCCTAGGATTCGATTTAAATTGGATGTAGAGAAAGATAACATAACAATCACAAGAGCCACGGTTGTAGATAAGTATAAACGTCGTGGCAGGGGAAGACGGGTATTTTTCATATTACAGACTGAAATGGGCGAGCAAAGAAAAATGCATCCTCTTGCTCGAACTTACAATGAAACAAATATTGGTGATGAAGGAATTTATGTGAAAAGTAAACATATGGAGACATTTTTTTTTATGAGAGAGTTTAATATGTGATTGCGGTGTTAAGGTAAAAAGGGATGTCGCATTTAGAAAAATTTGTACAGGATATGGGCGTTTTTTTGATAAATCATTCCATATCCTGCGATTTTTTTAGTGCGACAGCCCTTTTTACTTTGGATTATGTTAAGCTACATAGTCAATATGTTTGCCTTTTAGGGATTCCTGTTCATAGGATTTCCGATTTTGACTGTATGGGTCGTCTTTATAGGTTTTCATTACAGTGTTAGTAGTTCCGCCGGAAACATAGGATTCTCCACATTCCGGACAAACTGCAGTCTGCAAAGAAACCGAAACAGACACTAATTCTTTGTTTTCTTTTCGT
>JAFPAZ010000053.1 GCA_017390645.1 Lachnospiraceae bacterium | reverse complement strand
TTACTACCTGAATGATGATATTTTTATAGGATAATTGATTTCCTGTCAAATCATCAATCTGAGCAGAATTATATTGAAATCTGTCATATGTTTTTGTAGTTTCATTGTATGTAAAATAAGGCTTTTGGTAAGTTGAAAATGGAGTGCTGACAGTAATGGCAGATTCTCCCTTTGCTAACTCCGTATCATTTTCATAAAAATGAAATTTTGTTTCAGATGTAGCAGCTTTTGTAGAACGATAACCATAGGAAGTGATACCGGAAGCAAGGGTGTCGCTGTTAATGTAGGCATTGTGCGGTGCCACTCTGCTACTATCACGATAAAATACCAGATTGTCATTCATACCATCAATATCATCTAAATTATAGTGTGCTATCTTTTCATATCCATCCTCACTACCACCATAATGAATATAAATAGCATCATATTCCGCTGTTACAATTCCATATGCCATTCTGGCACTTCTGACCGGACCAATTTTTGCAAGGTCATCATAATCTGTATAGATTGCCAAGAGACGGGTAATGCCCCCTTCTACTAACATTTCGTAAACAACATCAGCCTGTCCGATTCCGGATTGTGGCATAGCCTCTTTGATATTATTTATCATAACTGCAACTGGCCGGTGATTATTTTCCTCCGGAGTTACCATAAGACCAGTATAATCATGTTGTACCAACAAATCATTCGGTTCCGTTACATCAACATTTCCCTCTTCAATATCCGGTTTCGATGATACTTCTACTTTTGGACTGTCTGTTACTATCTCAATTTCTTTGCTTTCTTTATCCTTTCCACAAGCCGTTAATACTCCTGCGAGTAAAACAGCGGAAATAGTATATTTAATTAGTTTTGGTGATTTTATCATTTTTATCTCCTTAATCTCTTCTATAGTTTTTATTTTGAAGAATTTCTTCTTGCATTTGTTCCATTTCAACTCGTTCCTCATCCTTTACATGATCAAAGCCGAATAAATGCAACATGCTGTGGGCAACTAAAAAAGCTAGTTCTCTTTTTTCGCTATGATTATATTCTTTTGCCTGTTCTCTTACTTTTTCAAGAGAAATCATAATATCACCCAGTAACAATTCTCCAGTGTCTGAATTAAAGTTATAAATTTCCTCTTCTCTTTCTAAAAAAGAAAAATCTCCTGCAGTTTCATAATCCAACATTGGAAAAGAAAGTACATCTGTAGGTGCATCAATCTCTCTTTGTTCCAGATTAACCTGATGAATTCCTTCGTCATCTGATAAAACAACATTTAACTCAATTTCATAAGGACACTTCATATAATCCAAAGCTTCATTTACAATCTCATCAATAATTTTCTCATAATCAAGATCCAAATCAAAGTCTGTTTCTTTTTCAATCTGAATATTCATCTTAATACCTGTGCATTTCACAAATTTACATGCCGGACTACCTAAACTAATAGGTTGAAAGAATGCGTAATTTGCACTTTCCTTTCATTAGAATTATTTTTTCTCTTTTCTGTTTGTATTTTTATTATATTGTTGCCTGCTTTGTTTTTTCTCATAATCATCATATGCAGTTACGATTTTTTGCACCAACGGATGACGAACTACATCTTTATTGGATAAATGACATATTCCGATTTCTGAAATATTACCAAGGACTTTCACCGCTTCTTCTAAACCGGATTTCACATCCTTAGGGATATCCTTCTGGGTTAAATCCCCTGTAATAATCGCTTTTGAGCCAAATCCAATTCTGGTTAAGAACATCTTCATCTGAGCAGGCGTAGTATTCTGGGCTTCATCCAATACAATAAAGGCATGATCCAAAGTACGTCCCCTCATATAGGCCAATGGGGCTACTTCGATTAATCCCTTTTCCATATTCTTAAGAAAAGTATCCGCACCCATAATTTCGTATAATGCATCATATAGTGGTCTTAAATAAGGATCCACCTTGCTTTGTAAATCTCCAGGAAGAAATCCTAGCTTTTCACCGGCTTCAATGGCAGGCCGGGTCATAATAATGCGGTTCACTTCATTATTCTTAAAAGCCTGAATTGCCATCGCCATAGCAAGAAAGGTCTTACCGGTTCCTGCAGGACCAATGCCAAATACAATCATCTTATCCATAATGGATTTAATGTAATCTTTTTGACCAATGGTTTTAGGTTTAATGGGTTTTCCCTGAATCGTATGGCAAATAATGTCTTTATCCAACTCCAGAATTTCCTGTGTTTTATCTTGAAAACAAAGTGAAATGGCATAATCTACATTTTGTTCTGCAACGGTGACTCCTCTTTGGGAGAGCAGAATTAAATTCGTAATTACATCCAAGGCTTTATTTACTTCCATCTCCGAACCAATTATTTTTAACTTATCTTCTCTTAAAATTAATGTCACATGAAAAGTCTGCTCAATTTTCTTCATATAACTGTCATACTGACCAAATACATTTTGAGCATGTTCTAATGGTACTACAATACTTTTTTCGTACATGTAGTTCAATCCTCCATTTGTTCTGTTTTTTCCTGATATAATCCAATACGTTCAACTACGACAAAATTACCTTTTGCGTAACAGACACCATTTTCAATATATATTTTAACATTATTTTCTAAAATTACTACCCCTTTTTCAATTAAATTATCCTGATATTCCAAAATCCTCTCTTCCATAATGAAAATGGCTTCTTCCTCACTATAATTCACCAGTTTTGGTACGTACTCTATTTTTTGATTTTTAATAAAAAATAAAGGTAAATATAGATTTTCTCCCACTCTCAAAGAAATTTCTTCACTGGTTTCAATCTGATTTGTATAATTTTTCTTTGGAGTATAAGGAGTGTATGTTTTTCCAAATAATGAAATAGAATAGTAAGTTTTCTTTTCTTTGGTTTCTTCTTTTTCATAATGAGACAAAGAAACATAGTCATCATATATAATTTCAGTTTTTCCGTAAACATCACCATCTGCACAGATATAATTGGTTTCTAAAATTTCGTTATAATCATCATATATGTAAATTGCTCCCGAAATAAGGACATCCCCCTTTTTTACCTGGGCATCTTTTTTGATTAATGGAGTGCCGTTACGGGTGATAATGGAAGAAACTACAGCATCTTTAGCTGCTACAATATCTCCGGGATTCGTTTGATTTTTCGTTTCTGCAGCAGGAATGGTCTCACGGATATGGACAATTAACTGAGTACCTTTTAACTCACAATTAATCCAGGCAATTTCTTCAAAATATTTTCGCAATTCCTTTTCTAATGCTTCGCAGTTAATCTCGTTTTTTCTAGTTCCTAAATCCACATAATTCTCTTTTATATAGGTTACTAACTGCTCTTTTGTATAATTGCTTTCTCCATCGATATGAATATCCCAGATAAATAAAGTCAAATAGTAAACAAAACAAGTACAGAGTAAAAAACCTAAAATAAAGGTTTTTCTCTTTCTATACCGGAAACTAATCCGAAACCATCCATATTTTTTTAATATTTTCATTTTTGTTTCGGTTTTTCTTAACAAGTTTTTTATCTGAAACACATCATTTTTATACATATAGGCTTCATAACCATGTTCCACCGGGACAATGTCCCATAAAGAAATTCCATTATTCTTCAGTAAGGTAAGAAGACGATTGGTGTGTTCGCCTGTTAGTGTTATCTTAACGTAACCTAAACACCATTTTACTAATTTTTTTGCCATAAGTCCACCTTACGATACAAATTCAATTGAAAAAATTTTTCCACATATTTTCATGTCATCCTGATTAAAATACTCGATTCTGAGATTCTTTCCCTTCAAAATGACTTGATAATGCTTTGCCTGTATCACAATTTTATTTTCGTGATATAATGTAATTCCTTTATAATTTTCAATAAAAACCTTACTTGTGCCTTCAATGGTAAGAATTGTACTACTTAATAAAACATCCTGCGGTAAAGACAAAGAATCACTGATTTTTTCCACCGCTCTTAGAGGTTCTTTCTTCTCTTTCATACAGTTTCTCCATAAGGTCTCTTAATACTATATGATATTAGACGTTAAAATATAACTTTTATTCAATCGAAAAAAATCCCAGACACTTTCGTATCTGGGAATTCAGCAGAAACACTATTTGAATTTTCTCTTTCTAGCTGCTTCTGATTTCTTTTTACGTTTTACGCTTGGTTTTTCATAATGCTCTCTTTTACGGATTTCTTGTTGAATTCCAGCTTTCGCACAATTTCTCTTGAATCTGCGAAGAGCACTATCTAATGTTTCGTTTTCTTTAACAATTACATTTGACATAGTTTCACCCTAACCTCCCTCCAGTTGCATATTGTGCCTAGTTAACAATACAACTGTTTGGGTATTTTTTTCAAAGCACT
>JAFPAZ010000052.1 GCA_017390645.1 Lachnospiraceae bacterium | reverse complement strand
TCCCATTAAAACGGCAGCAAAGAATATATTAAGAAATCCTATTATTATCGCTATTTTCTTAGGAATTCCTTTTGCTTTGTTTGATGTGGAATTTCCGCAGATTGTAACGAAGACTATGGGGAGTATTTCCTGTCTTGCAAGTCCTCTGGCACTGCTTGCCATAGGAGCAGGATTTGAAGGGAAAAAGGCCATAAAGAAGCTGAAACCTACTTTGATTGGAAGTAGTATGAAACTTATCATTCAGCCCTTGTTATTTCTTCCGGTTGCAGTCCTTATGGGATTTCGGAACCAGGAATTAATGGCAATTCTTATTATGCTTGGTTCCCCTACCACATCTACCAGTTTTATTATGGCAAAACAAATGAAAAATGATGCTACGTTATCCGCCAGTATTGTGGTAGTTACCACACTGGTTTCGGCAGTTACACTGACACTCTGGATATATGTACTAAAGGGCCTGTCACTTTTGTGACAAGCCCTTAATTTAATTAGATTGATTCTTTCGTTCATATTTATAAAAGGTATACTCTAAATCAAAATAAGTATGTTCATCGCTGTCTGCTACAATTTCCCATTCCGGTAGTTTGTCGAGATTAGGGAAATAGGCATCTGCCTCGTATTCATAGTTAATTTTTGTTACGTGAGCCACATCACAATATGGCAGTAACTGTTCGTAGATGGATTGTCCGCCAATGACAAAAATTTCTCTGTCTTTGTAATCTTTTAGAACTTCAAATAATTCCTCTACAGAATGAACGATAACAGCATCTTTTGCCTGATAATCCTGGTTCTTGGTTAATACGATGTTTATGCGGTTTGGAAGAGGGATTTTATTTGGGAAGCTTTCTAATGTTTTTCTTCCCATGACTACAACGTGATTGGTGGTAGTCTGACGGAAGAATTTCTGGTCTTCCGGAATTCTTACTAATAAACCGTTATTTTTGCCGATGGCCCAGTTGTTATCCACTGCAACAATTAAATTCATGGTCTTTCTCCTTTGCTGGTTTTAAATGGTGTAGGTGATTGCGAAAGTATAAAATTTTGTGTAAAAGTGATTCAAAAGAAACAAAACAATGCAGGCACGCTTTCGCTGCGTCCGGCTCGTAGTATCTATACTTAAATTGCAATTGGGATGTTTTTGATTTGTTCCCCGGTCTGATAATCTTCGATGGTAAAGTCATCTAGAGTAAAGTCATAAAAATCTGTAATGTCCGGATTCATGGAAAACTTTGGTGCAGGATAAGTAGGACGTTCAATCAGTTCCTTTATAATCGGTATGTGACGGTCGTAAATATGAGCATCCGCAATGACATGTACCAGTTCTCCGGGAACCAGACCACTGACCTGAGCCAGCATATGAACTAAAACAGCATATTGCACCACGTTCCAGTTGTTGGCTGCAAGTACATCCTGGGAACGCTGGTTTAAAATGGCATTTAATTTGTTTCCGGTTACATTAAAGGTCATACTGTAGGCACAAGGATAAAGGTTCATTTCGTGTAAATCCTGATGTACGTATAGGTTGGTCATGATACGTCGGCTGTATGGATTGTTCTTTAAATCATAAATTACACGGTCTACCTGATCCATTTCTCCTTCTTTGTATTTATGTTTTACTCCCATCTGGTATCCGTAGGCTTTGCCGATGGAACCATCTTCGTTAGCCCAGGAATCCCAGATGTGGCTTCTTAAATCGTTTACATTATTGGATTTTTTCTGCCAGATCCAAAGTAACTCGTCGATAGCAGATTTAATATATGTTTTCCGAAGGGTAATGGCTGGAAATTCTTTGGAAAGGTCATAACGGTTTACTACGCCGAAACGTTTGATGGTGTATGCGTAGGTACCGTCTTCCCATTTTGGACGTACTTTTTCTCCTTCTGTGCTGACACCATTTTCAATGATATCTTTGCACATATTTATAAAAAGCTGATCTGCATAACTCATTTTGTTGTACCGGTTCTCAAAATAAATTGGTTCCTGCTTTTAGAGGAATCGCAATGAAAAATTTATATTGAGGTGCAAACTGACGAGTGAAAGGGATGTTTGCATATTCGTTCCTTTCGCTGTTTTTTCTTTCACCCGAAATTCAAAAAGTTTTTAAGCCAGTTTTGACAATGCATTTACTGCATGCTGGGAAAGCATCATGGTAAAATGTTCGTTATAATAGGAAAGTGTACCCAAAGAGGTAGTTTCTAAATTACCATATTCGCATAAAACATGAATGCAATGATTATACTGGTTTGAATCCTGGCTACCACGATATAAGACCAGATAATAGGTGGAGGTAACAGGATTCTTATATAATAAACTGTCTCCTGAATAATCTGTTCCCAAAGTACGGGCGGCCTTAATTAAAATATTAAAATTTGTAAAAGATACTACGTGAAACAGCCGTTTCAACGCTTTTTCCTGTTCTTTCTTTTCTTTCAGTGTCTGAATAAGAGGGGTGTGGGACAGGGTTTCTTTTAATGGAACAAAATCATTCAGATTTACCGGATTTACGGAATCATCTAAAATGTTCATTAAATCAAGAACCGTAGAATCCTCATTTATGAAATCTGATTCTGAAAAGTCAGTATCCTCATCCTCATATTCTTCGTCTTCTTCCAGGTCGTCATAATCTGAAAAATATTCTTCCGGATCTGCAGAACTGAACCGTGAGAAACGGGTATCTAACTCATCCGGTTCTTCTACTTTTGTAACAATTAATACCAGACAATCCATAGAAATGGGAATGGCTTCAATCATAAGTGGAGTTTCTCCTGCTTCGAAACCTAATTCCATTGAGGCTTTTTCCATCATATCACTAAAAAGGGCTCTTGCTTTCTGGCTTCCATAGGCCAATTCACTGAGAAGAAGGTTACGGTCGGCAAGGTCTGCCTGGTTCAAAATACAGCGTATTTGTTTATCATTTATTTTTTCTATTTTCATAGGATCACTTCCTTCTAGATAAAATTCCTGATAATCATTCAAAAAGTTTGATTCCTTCTGAATGTGTCCAGGTTCTTTTCCATATTAATTAAGATAAAATTCCGGATAGTCATTCAAAAAAGGTTAATAATTTCTGAATGTGTCCGGGTTCTTTTCTATATCAAGATAAAATTCCGGACAGTCATTCAAAAAAGGTTAATATCTTCTGAATGTGTCAAATTTCCCTTTTATTCTACCACATATTCGGACAAAAGTCGAATGGTGTTTCCGGGATGTTGTTGGAAATTGTTTCTGCTTGTTGTTTTTTATGTTTTAACAGTAACAATAATCTGAGTAATGACAAAAAATAAAAAAGTACTTGAAATATGTTTCTTTTTGTGGTAGAATGCAAATTAAGAGATAGTTCCCCTAAGAAAGGGGTTGGTACTAATATAATATGATACCAAAGTC
>JAFPAZ010000305.1 GCA_017390645.1 Lachnospiraceae bacterium | reverse complement strand
ACTATAAAGTTTTGCACGTTCCAAATCAGCGCCCCATGCCTCTCCTACTGTAATGAGGTTCGCTCTTTGGAAAGTTTCCATGCTTAATTCCCGTAAAAAGTCATGTAATCTCGGACCATTAATGGTGATATGATGATCCGGTTCTTTTGCAATCTGATCGATGACATCCAAACGGAATCCTTCTACTCCCTTATCAATCCACCAGTTAATCATATCATAAATTTCTTTTCGTACTTTTGGATTTTCCCAATTTAAATCCGGTTGTTTCGGAGAAAACTGGTGAAAGAAATATTGTCCAAGTTCAGGAACCCATTCCCATGCCGGACCACCAAAGACAGAACACATATCATTTGGAAGTTCTCCTTCCTCACCATCTTTAAAGATATAATAATCATGATATGGATTATCCTTACTTTTTCTCGCTTCTTTGAACCATGGGTGTTCATCCGAAGAATGATTCAACACCAAATCCACAATAATTCCGATATTTCTTGCTTTCGCCTCAGAAATCAACTCTTCCATATCAGAAAGTGTTCCAAACATAGGGTCGATATCCTGGTAATCCGAAATATCATATCCATTATCATCCTGAGGAGATTTACAAACAGGGGATAACCAAATTGCATCAATACCCAATTCCCTTAGGTAATCTAACTTTTCAATGATTCCTCTGATATCTCCCACTCCACTTCCTGTACTATCCTTAAAACTTCTAGGATAAATCTGATATACCACTGCTTTTTTCCACCAATTTTTGTCTCGCATAAATCAACTTCTCCTATCTATCATATTTTATAACTGCTAAAATAATTTCAGATACTACACATTTTCATAATATGAATGCTTTAGATTTCAACTTATTCCTCCGAAACCGATGCCATCAATTCTTCCCATTCTGTCATGATTTCCAATATTTCTTCTTCCAAGGCATCTATTTCTTCCTGTATCTGTCCTAATTTCACATAGTCTGACTGATATTCTTCATTCAGCAAATCCTGTTTTTTTCGGTCGCAGGCTTCTTCTTTTTGTTGCATTTGTTCTTCTAATTTTTTTATCTTTCTTTCCAACTTTGCCTGTTCTTTTCCCGGATTATAATAAGCTTTCTTCCTTGTCTTATTATCATTATCTCCGGAAGCTCTGTTTTTATCTGTTTTTTCCGAAGACTTAACATTTGCTAAATCTCCTGCCTCCGCCAAAAGTTTTTCGCATTCTTCTTTGTATTGCTCATACCCAAAAGGATATAAAATCGTATTATGATTTTCAAATACCAATAATTTATCACATACTTTTTTTATGAAATATCTGTCATGAGATACTAGAATTAACGTACCTGCATATTCCCTAAGCATAGACTCCAAGGTTTCTTTTCCCACGATATCCATATGGTTGGTAGGTTCATCCAGAATCAGAACATTCGGCTCTCTTTTTAATATTTTGCATAATGCCAGTCTGACTTTTTCACCTCCCGAAAGCATAGAAACTTTTTTGAAAACATCCTCTCCCGAAAATAAAAATGCTCCCAATAAATTTCTTACCTCCGTCTGGGTTAAATTAGGAAACTCGTCCCAAAAATCATCCAAAACCGTTTTTTCACTGGTATATTGTGCCATTTGCTGATCAAAATAGCCGATTTGCACATTCGCACCGAACTGAAAAGTTCCTGAAATCTTTGGAATCTTCCTCATGAGAGTCTTTAAAAAAGTAGATTTTCCTAGTCCATTTCCACCAATAATACCTACCTTTTCTCCTTTTTTTACTTCAATAGAAACTTTAGATAATACATCTGCATACCCAATTTCCAAATCTCTTACTGATAATACATCCTTTCCAGTCTCCACTGTAGGCTGGAAATTCGCATGAAACGTCTTATTATCATACCGGTCTGGTGCTTCAATTAAATCCATATGTTCAATTTGCTTTAATTTAGACCGTGTCATAGCAGCCTTCGTAGGCTTATTCTTAAATTTATCTACAATTTGCTGCAGTCGCTCGATTTCCTTTTGCTGAGCCGCATAATTTTTCTTTTGTTGTTCATAATTTAATTTCTTGGTTTCTACAAAATGAGTGTAATTTCCAGGATACCTTTTTGTTGCTCCATATTCAATCTCATATACCACATCCGCAATATTATCCAGGAACATTCTGTCATGGGATACTACCACTACTGCTTTTTTATAGTCTTTTAAATATTTTTCCAGCCACTCTACCGTAGAAATATCCAAATGATTCGTCGGTTCGTCTAATAATAAAATATCCGGCTTGGATAATAAAAGTTTGATAAAGGCAATCTTTGTCTGTTGTCCACCAGAAAACTGACTTAAAGGCTTTTTCTTATCCTCCTGGGAGAAACCAAATTTTACAATCAGCATTTCATATTCTTTTTCATAAAAATAGCCACCCAGATTTTCAAAATTCTCCTGCAGCCTTGTAAAACGCCGGATGGTTTCTTCCTCATGATTATGCTCCATAAGCACAGTTAATTCTTCTAACTGAGCCTTCATGGTTTCTATTTTATGAAATGCCTTCCTGATTTCCTGCTCCATGGTAAGGGATAAGTCTGAAAATGCCATCTGCTTCAAATATCCAATTTCAGGATTACCTGATTTTGCAATGAAAATATCTTCGTCACTATCTCTTTTCGCTAAATCCACATCACCGGCAATCAATTTTAAAAAAGTAGTTTTTCCGCATCCATTTCTTCCTACAACAGCGATTTTTTCTGTATTTCGTATCTCAAAATTAATACTTTTTAAAATAACATCACCGCCAAACTGTACAGCTCCGTTACAAATCTGATATAACATAACTTACACCAAGCCCTAGGATAAACTTCTTCTATTCCTCCTAAGGCGCAAACATAAAGGGTAAAAGGTGTGTTTGCAACCAACTTCCTTTCTCTAATTTTTCTTTCACCCTTACCTTTCTCTTTTGCGCTCGTCTGAATCTAGATAAGATTTCAGTTCATCTATTTGATAATTTAAAATCAAATGCTCCGGAAAATGAATTTCCTCCATCAAATCCAATGCATAAGAATTTGCCCCTACATTATGATCTGCATGTGCATCACTTCCAATTATCACAGGATAATCTTCCTGGGCGCATAACTCCAGGATTTCCTTGTCATTTTCACGGGCATTCTCCCGCCAACTGGTTGGTGACAAAGAATTATTATTAATTTCTAATATTTTACGATATTCTTTTGCTGCTTTTACCACTTCCTTATAGTCCAAAGGTATTCTTCCATCATCCGGATGTCCAATAATATTCACATAAGGATTTTTTATCGCTCCAATCACTGCTTCCGTGTTCTGCACTTCAGTCCCCACAGTGTATCCAATGGTATTATGAATACTGGCAATGGCAATATCCAAATTTTTTAATAATTCCTGGTTCATGTCTACAGTGCCATTATAATCAATAATATTTAATTCAACCCCCAGCAATAACTGCACTCCATAATAGGAACGATTTGCATTCCATAAATTTTGAAAATATATTTCACTGCAGGTTCCTGGCATCGTCATCGAATGTTCTGTAATTCCTAGCAAAGAAATCCCTTTCTCCTTAGCTGCCTTAGCCATTTCCTGTATGGTATTATAAGCATGTCCACTAGCTATGGTGTGGGTATGCAAATCTGCCAGATAAGATTTTTTGTACATTTTAATCCTCCATTCCAAGAGTGTCGAATGATTTTTCTTTCCATCTACATTATGAATTAACTTTTCATCTAACTATAAAATTTTATCACATGAAACCCTAAAAATCAACTCAGTTACCACAGCTACCGATGCCTACAATAAATAGTTTTTTGCAGATTCGAGTACATCAGTTATTGCAAATAGATGAACCAGCCATAGAATTTCCTTCATATACTATAAATAAGCATTTCAAATGAAACAGGTGATATTTTGTTTTGGCAAAAAGAAATTGGCATTGAGTCTGCATACGAACGTAGCTTATATGGAAAAAACATTACTGTTGCCATTTTGGATACCGGTATCTATCCCCATCAGGACTTTATGACTCCTTCAAACAGAATTCTTTGTTTTCGCGACTTTGTTTCTTCTAGGATCAATCCTTATGATGATAGTGGTCATGGTACACACGTTGCTGGAATCATTGCTTCTGGTGGCAAATATAAAAATTACTATATTGGAGCTGCCCCTCAATGCAATCTTGTTATTTTGAAGGTATTAGATGAAAAAGGCAATGGAACGATTTCTAGTTTCTTTCATGGTATAGATTGGATACTTACACACCATCAGGAATACAACATCCGCATTGTCAACATTTCCATAGGCACGAAACCTACCAACCAGACAAAAGAAGAAAGTTATTTTATCCAAAAAGTAAATTCCCTTTGGGATGCGGGAATTATCGTAGTAGCTGCCGCCGGAAATGATGGTCCAAAAAACAATAGTATAACAACCCCCGGAATCAGCAGAAAAGTTATTACCGTAGGTGCTGCGGAATTAAATCAAAACAAAAAGACCTCCTATTATTCCGGAAACGGTCCTACGGATTCCTGTATTATCAAACCAGAATTGGTAGCTCCAGGCTCCAACATTCTCTCTTGTTCTTCTACCCCTTCCGGTTACTTTACCAAGAGTGGAACCTCCATGTCCACACCCATTGTTTCAGGCTGCATTGCATTATTATTGGAAAGTGAACCTGATTTAACACCAAAAGAAGTAAAATTAAGACTATATCACAGTACAAAAGACTTGAAACTTCCAAAATCCAAGCAAGGTTGGGGTATGATTCAGGTAAATAAACTAATTTGGTAACAGCAAAACAATGAAAAAATCTTGTTTAAGAATTGTTTATATGCAGCAAAAATAAATTTCTAAAATAATAGGAAACTAACCAAGCTATAGTGCATATTCTTAAAGTGTAAACCAATTTAGGAGGCACTAACATGAGTGATTTAGCAGCAACACATTGCGGAGGTTCTTGTTGTGATTCAAACGGATTTGGAGGTAGCTGGATTATTATTCTGTTATTACTTTTCTGTTGCAACAGTGGAAGCTCTAGAAGCGGATTTGGCTGCGGATGCGATGACGGATGTGATTCTTCCTTCATTATCATCTTAATCTTATTACTTTTCTGTGGTTGTGGAAATAACAACAACAGAGAAGGCGGAATGTGCTGCTAATTTAAGCCATATTTCCATCTGACTATCTAAAAATAGTCAAAAAAGAGGGGCGATGAAGATATTCTTCATTTGCCCCTCTCTACAATTATAAGTCAAAGCCAAACTATCTTTTAGCCTCAAACTCATATTATATTTTCAAAAAAACAACCTTGATTACTTATCATAAAGTTTACAAAGTACTTGTAAATTATTGGTAATTTACAATCTTACCAAATTCAGCTTTTAATGATGCTCCACCAACTAATCCACCATCGATGTCTGGTTTTGCAAATAATTCAGCTGCATTTCCTGCATTTACAGAACCGCCGTATTGGATACGAACTTCTTGCGCAGTTGCTTCATCATATAATTCTTTAATATATTCGCGAATTGCACCACAAACTTCCTGAGCCTGGTCAGAAGTAGCTGTTTTACCAGTTCCAATTGCCCAGATTGGTTCATATGCGATTACCATAGAAGCAACCTGATCCGCTGTTACTCCTTCTAAATCAGCCTTAATCTGTGAGCGAATCCAATCTAAAGTAACACCACTTTCTCTCTGCTCTAAAGATTCTCCACAGCAAAGAATTGGAGTAAGACCTGCTTCGAAAGCTTTCTTTACTTTCTTGTTTAATAAAGCATCGTCTTCCTTAAAGTAATCTCTTCTTTCAGAGTGTCCAAGAACAACATACTTAACACCAGCATCTACTAACATTTCAGCAGAAATTTCTCCAGTGTAAGCACCTTTGTCTTCAAAATACATATTTTCTGCACCAACTTCAACATTTGTTCCCTTTAAAGCTTCTACTACAGGAACAATATCAATTGCTGGAACGCAGTAAACAACATCAACAGTATCAGAAACAACCAATGGTTTCAATTCTTCTACTAACTTTACAGCCTGGCTTGGAGTCATGTTCATCTTCCAGTTACCGGCAACAATTTTCTTTCTAGCCATTTTATTTTTCTCCTAATAACGTTAAAATTTATGCCCTTCTTAACAAGAAAAAACAATAAAAAACAGGGCTTACTTGAAAAGAGAATCTAAATCTTCGCTTTTAATTAAATACTAAAACCGTGTACTGATTCCCTCAAAAAGTTCATAACTTTCGTGATTACTTATCGTTCGCTGCTGCTACACCTGGTAATTCTTTTCCTTCTAAGAATTCTAAAGATGCTCCACCACCTGTAGAAATATGAGTCATCTTGTCTCCAAATCCTAATGTATTAACAGCTGCTGCAGAATCTCCACCACCAATGATTGTAGTTGCATCAATTTCTGCTAAAGCCTTAGCTACTGCGATAGTACCTTTTGCGAAGTTAGGCATTTCGAAACATCCCATAGGTCCGTTCCAAACAACTGTCTTAGCTTCTTTTACAGCATTAGCAAATAATTCTGCAGTCTTAGGTCCGATATCAAGACCTTCCATATCTGCTGGAATTCCACCACGTTCTACTACCTTGAAGTTAGCATCATTTGAGAAATCATCAGCAACAACAGTATCAACAGGGATTAATAATTTTACTCCCTTTTCTTCTGCCTTCTTCATCATGTTAACTGCATATTCCTTGTAATCCTCTTCTAATAAAGATTTACCAACTTCTTCACCAAGACCTGCCATGAAAGTATAAGCCATACCACCACCGATGATAAGGGTATCTACTTTGTCTAATAAATTTTCAATAACAGAAATTTTAGAAGAAACCTTAGCACCACCAAGGATTGCTACAAATGGTCTTTCTGGATTATTTACTGCGTTTCCTAAGAAATCGATTTCCTTTTGCATTAAGTAACCAACTACTGCAGTGTCTACATATTCAGTTACACCAACATTAGAACAGTGGGCTCTATGAGCAGTACCGAAAGCATCATTTACGAATACGTCAGCTAAACTAGCTAAATCCTTGCTGAATGCTTCGCCATTCTTAGTTTCTTCTGCACGGTAACGAGTATTTTCTAATAAAATAACATCTCCGTTTTGCATTGCTTCCACAGCAGCTTTTGCATTAGCGCCAACTACTTCATTATCAGCAGCAAACTTTACTTCTTGTCCTAATAATTCAGTTAATCTCTTAGCTACTGGTGCTAATGATAATTCTGGCTTTGGTTCTCCCTTAGGTTTTCCTAAGTGTGAGCAAAGAATTACTTTACCGCCATCTGCGATTAATTTCTTGATAGTAGGTAATGCTGCAACCAAACGATTTTCATCTGTAATCTTTCCATCTTGTAAAGGTACATTAAAATCACAACGTACAAGAACTCTTTTTCCATTTACATTAATATCATCTACTGATTTTTTGTTAAGCATTATTATGCCCCTTTCTTGTTCATAATTTAAAAAGAATCCGGTCCCATAAGTCAACCTTAAAGACCGGACCCCTACTTCGGATCTTATAAATCTTTAGCCTTCAAAAAAACAATTAAGCTAATTCAGCAAAGTATTTGATTGTTCTAACCATCTGGCTAGTGTATGAATTTTCATTATCATACCATGAAACAACTTGTACTTCATATAAATCATCAGCAATCTTAGCTACCATAGTCTGAGTAGCATCGAATAAAGAACCAAATCTCATACCAACTACGTCAGAAGAAACGATTTCTTCTTCATTGTATCCGAATGATTCAGAAGCTGCTGCTTTCATAGCCGCGTTGATTCCATCAACAGTTACGTCTTTACCCTTAACAACTGCAGTTAAGATAGTAGTAGAACCAGTTGGAACTGGAACTCTTTGTGCAGAACCGATTAATTTTCCGTTTAATTCAGGAATAACTAATCCGATAGCCTTTGCAGCACCAGTTGAGTTAGGAACGATATTAACAGCAGCTGCACGAGCTCTTCTTAAATCTCCCTTTCTGTGTGGTCCGTCAAGTACCATCTGATCTCCAGTGTAAGCATGGATAGTAGACATAATACCAGATTGGATTGGAGCATAGTCATTTAATGCTTTAGCCATAGGAGCTAAACAGTTAGTAGTACAAGAAGCTGCAGAAATAATAGTATCATCTGCCTTTAATGTACCTTCATTTACACTGTAAACGATAGTAGGAAGATCATTTCCAGCTGGAGCGGAAATAACTACCTTCTTAGCACCTGCATCGATATGAGCCTGAGACTTAGCCTTAGATACATAGAAACCAGTACATTCAAGAACTACGTCTACACCGATTTCTCCCCATGGAAGTTCAGCTGCATTTGCCTTAGCATAAATCTTGATTTCTTTTCCGTTAACTACGATAGAATCTTCCTTAGCTTCTACAGTACCATCGTACTTACCTTGAGAAGAATCATACTTTAATAAGTGAGCTAACATCTTAGGATCTGTTAAGTCGTTGATTGCTACAACTTCATATCCTTCTGCTCCGAACATTTGTCTGAATGCTAGACGTCCGATACGTCCAAAACCATTAATTGCTACTTTTACTGCCATGATTTTAATTCCTCCGTTTGTTAAAATTTTATAATACCTGTAACCAGGTTATTAGCAATAAAACGTTTGATTGTTAAACCATTATCAATTGCACAAATATATAATAACTAATTTATCAAAAAAATTCAAGTCCTAAATGAAAATATTAACAAACATTTTCACTTCATTCATTATCAGTTACTGTTTGAACTTCGACTTTCCATTCTTCTTCGTATAAACTACGACTTTCCTTTCTTCTTTCATTGACATTCGCAAAAACCTATACTATAATTCTTTGAAAATAAAAAGCGCCGGCATCGTTCCTTTGTTTGAACGGGTGCCTCTGAAATTTATCATTGTTTAAGAAGTATAGAAAGGTTGGTCCAATTATGATTACTGCTGATTTCCATACACACTCCCATTTTTCCAGCGACAGTTCAGAATCTTTAGAAAATATGATTTCTCACGCAAAAGAGAATCATATAAATACCCTATGTATCACTGACCACCTGGATTTGGATTATCCGGTTGATGAAAATGGACATGATTTTCAATTAGATTTAGTCTCTTACACAAAAACCATCACCAGCTTAAAACAAAGCAACCAAGATATCGAAATTCTCCATGGTATTGAACTTGGAGTAATGGATTATCTTGCACCAAAATTAACAACCATAGTAAAACAATATCCTTTTGATTTTGTGATTGCTTCCTCCCATTTGGTAAATGGAATCGACCCTTATTATCCGGCATACAAAGATAAATTTCCGGGGAATTTAGGGTATGTGGCATATTTTCACTCCATTTTGGAAAACGTAAAAGCCTTTGTAGATTTTGATGTATATGGACACCTTGATTATGTCTGCCGATATATTCAAGTACCTTATATTCCTTCCGACTTTTCTGATCTTTTAGACGAAATCCTTAAAAGAATCATAGAACTTGGAAAGGGAATTGAGATCAATACTGCCTCCCTTTCCAAGGGCTTACATTTTCCGCATCCTCATCCATACATCCTAAAAAGGTACTTAGAGCTTGGTGGCGAGATTATCACCATTGGTAGTGATGCACATATAGCAAAAAATATAGGAGCCTATTTTTCAGAAACCGAAAAACACCTTCTATCTTTAGGTTACAGATATTATACTACCTATAAAAATAGAAAGCCAAGTTTTCATAAACTTGGCTGATTCTCAACATTCTTTTATTGTAATTACTTTTTTTATTAAGGCTTTTGAATCCATTTTAGCATTTTTTATCTCATATGCCTTCTTTAGTATTTTTTCTGCCTGAAGTGCTTTTTCTTCTTCCTCATAATGCAAAATGGCAAAAGCCTTTCCTTTTTCTACCCATTCTCCATCCTGGGCCAATAATTCAATTCCTGCCCCTAAATCAATTTTATCCTCTTTCTGTACCCTTCCCGCTCCTAAAACCAAAGCAGCTTTTCCTACTTCTGTGGCATCTACACAATATAAAAATCCGTCTTCTTCTGCATATACCTTTTTTTGTCTTGATGCTTTTTTCAATCCTGTTCCTTCATAAACAGATTCCTTATTTCCTCCCTGGCTTTCGACCCACATTGCCATTTTGTCCAAGGCCAGATGTTTATCTATAGTGTTTTTTACTCTCTCATAAGCGTACGGAATTTCTTTTTCATATCCTCCTGAAACCATCATCCATGCCGCAAGTTGCAAGGATAACTCCCGTAATCTTTCATCTCCCTCTCCTTTTAATACCGAAATTGCTTCTTGCACTTCCAAAGAATTTCCTACCATACGTCCCAAAGGCTGGTTCATATCCGTAATTAACGCAACTGTTTTTCTTCCAGCATCTTCCCCAATTTGAACCATAGTCTTTGCAAGCAAAACGGCATCTTCCTCTTTTTTCATAAATGCACCGGTTCCACATTTCACATCCAAAACAATAGCATCTGCACCAGATGCAAGTTTTTTACTCATGATACTAGAAGCAATTAAGGATATATTATCTACTGTCGCCGTCACATCTCGCAACGCATAAATTTTCTTATCTGCAGGAGCCAGATTTTCCGTCTGTCCAGCGACACATATATAATGCCGATTCACATTTTCAATAAAATTTTCTTTCGTCACAGAGGTCGAAAATCCTGGAAAACTTTCCAGCTTATCTATAGTTCCTCCGGTATAACCCAATCCTCTTCCCGACATTTTTGCAACCGGAATGTTAAGAGCAGCTAACATTGGAGCTAAAATCAAGGTAGTTTTATCTCCAATTCCGCCTGTACTATGCTTATCTACTTTCACCCCATGAATCCGGCTTAAATCAAGCATTTCTCCGCTTGAAGCCATAGCAAGGGTTAAATCTACTGTTTCCTGCTTATTCATTTTTTGAAAATAAACTGCCATAAGAAAGGCCGACATTTGATAATCTTTAATTTCCCCCTTTGTATAAGCACTTACAACATATTTAATTTCTTCTGTAGTTAAGGTAAAACCATCTCGTTTCTTTTGAATTAAATCATACATATTCATAGGTAATTCCTTTCCTGGATATCGTACCCAATTTACATTCTTCCACCTGTGACATTATAATTTCCAGTCTTTTACAAACCCGAATCAAAAAAATCCTCGAAACCTCAATTCTTCTTAACATATATCAGTTAAATTATCTCATCCAGAAAGCTTTGACCAATTTTTAAGGTCTTCGTCCCAAAAATTTCTGTAATACTTTGCCCAATATCCGCAAAACTATTTCGAATTCCAATATTAATACCTTTTTTTATTGACTTTCCATACAATAAAATAGGAATATACTCTCTGGTATGATCCGTCCCTTTGAACGTAGGGTCACAGCCATGATCTGCATTTATAATCAGCAAATCTTCCTCCCGCATCTGTTCCATAATTTCTTTCAGCCGTGCATCAAAATCCAAAATTCCCTGTAAATACCCTTTCGCATCCCTCCGATGTCCCCATTTCGAGTCAAACTCTACAAGATTAGTAAAAATCAACCCTTTTTTAAGACTATGCATTATGTCAAGTGTTTTATCCACTCCATCCATGTTATCTTTCGTATAAATTGTCTCAGAAATTCCTTCGCCGGCAAAAATATCATGAATCTTTCCAATTCCTATAACCGGTATCCCGCTCTCTGTCAGATAATTCAAAAGATTCTCTTTCTCTGGTTTTACTGAATAATCATGTCTGTTTGATGTTCTTACATAATTGCCGGAAGTTCCAATAAAAGGTCTGGCTATTACTCTAGAAACACTGTTATCTCCAACTAAAATTTTTCTCGCAATACGACACATTTCATATAATTTTTCCAAAGGTATTACCTCTTCATGAGCCGCAATTTGAAAAACACTATCTGCAGAAGTATATATAATTGGATATCCGGTTTTTACATGTTCATCTCCTAATTTTTCAATAATTTTTGTTCCGGATGCTACACAATTTCCAAGATAACCCCCAATTTTACATTGTTTCATAAACTCATTCATAATTTCATCAGAAAAGCCATCCGGATATGTCCGAAACGGGATCTTTGTATGAATTCCAACCATTTCCCAATGTCCGATGGTAGTATCTTTTCCTTTTGAAATTTCTTTTGCTTTTCCATAACAACCAATACATTCGGAATTCTCTTTCAAAGACAGACCAGAATCAATATTACCAAGTCCCAGCCTTCTTAAATTAGGCAAGTTTACTCCCGGATTCTGTTCTAATACATGTTTTAATGTAAAAGCACCTTCATCCCCATAATCTTTGGCATCTTCTAAAGCTCCAATTCCCACACTGTCCAATATCATCCATATCACTCTTTTTATCATAATCTACACCTGCTCTCAAATTATTAATAATTTCTCTACAAAATAAAAAATACATTGTTTTTTTGTACTTAAATCTCAATAATGCCTAACATATTTTAAATGTAGTTGACATAATCATCCTATCCTATCCACTATGATTCACAATGCACCTCTATTTATTACTATATACTATACCATATTTTACAATTTCATTCTACCAAAACATTACTTGACACTGATATTTTTTCGAGTTATATTTAAATGTGTCGTTTTTTGACAAAACCTCATTTTACAGAATGGAGAATACAAGATGGAACAATTTAATCCCCCTGCTCAAATCATTGATAATAATATACAAGCCGGCATCAACAAGGCGAACCTGCCAAAACTTAAAATGATTTTACTTGGCATCATTGCCGGTATGTTCATTGCTTTTGGTGGAGAATCCAGTTCCTTGGCCATGCACGGTATAAAGGATGTGGGGCTTGCCAGAACTGTAGCCGGTGCCATCTTCCCATGTGGACTAATGTTAATCGTTTTAGTTGGTGGGGAATTATTTACAGGTAATTGCCTGATTTCCATGGCTGTTTTTTCAAAAAAAGTTCCTTGTTATAAAATGATTTTAAATCTGTTTATTGTTTATTTTAGTAATATGATAGGCGCCGCATTTGTTGCATTCTGTGTTTGTTACTGCGGACAATTTGATTACACCAACGGTGGTTTAGGTGCTTTTACGATTAAGGTGGCTTTAGGAAAAGTAAATTTACCACCAGAAAAGGCATTTGTCTCTGGAATTCTATGTAATATTTTAGTTTGTCTTGCTATTTTTATGGCTGGTAGTGCTAAAGATGTTGCCGGAAAGATTTTAGCTATCTTTTTCCCAATCTGGGTATTCGTAATCTCCGGATTTGAACATTGCGTTGCTAATATGTATTACATCCCTGCAGGTATCTTTGCTGCACAAAATGATGCTTATGTCGCAAAAGCCCAAGATTTATATGGTATTACTTCAGAACAAATTGAAAGTCTTTGCGTCTCTGGATTTGTAAATAATTTATTCCCAGTTACCATCGGAAATATAGCAGGTGGCATGTTTTTTGTAGGACTTATATTCTTCTTAATTCATAAGTCCAAACGAATCAACAATCAAAAGTAGTGTAGAATTCATAAGTCCAAATGAATTAACAAACAAAAGTAACGTAAAAAACTTTTTATATTTTATAAATTTTTATATTCTTCAAAAAAAATACAGGCGACTATCACGATGAAAATTTAGCATTACATAACAACCTATGCCTTGCAGATATTATTACATAGCACCTATGCCTTGCAGATATTTTTTCATCGTGACAGTCCCTGTATTTTTGTTTCATAACACACGGGCATTGTTACCCAACCATGTTAACAATATTTTTCCATGTATGCTACAAACATTCTAAATCAACTTCTACTATTTTCCATTTGTTCTCTTGGATGTGCTTTGGTGTAAACTTCTTTCAGCCTAGCATTATTTTTTGAATTCACATAAATTTGCGTAGTCGCAATATCAGAATGCCCTAACATTTCTTGAACTGCGTGTAAATCGGCTCCATTTTCCACCAGATGCGATGCAAAAGAATGACGAATCATATGTGGTCCAATCTCTTTTTCTATTCCGGCCTTATTTGCATAAAATTTTAATATTTTCCAAAATCCTTGACGTGTCATCTGCGTTCCATAACGATTCACAAATAAATAATCATTTTCCTTACTCATTTGCTTTCTACAGGTAGTAAGATATGTATCCAATGCCTGTAATGCTACTGAATCCATAGGGATGACCCTGGATTTCAAATTATCATTACATACCAAAAATCCCATTTGCAAATTTACATCTGTTAATTTCAAATTAATCAGTTCAGAAACCCGAAGTCCTGTAGCATATAACAATTCAAGCATCGCTTTATCTCTAATATCTTTAGGACGATTCCCTTGTGGTTGCTTTAATAAAAGCTTCACTTCTTCCATAGTAAGTGTTTTCGGCTTTTTCTTTTCACATTTCGGTGGTTTTAGCAACACCGTGGGATCTTGTTTTACCTTTCCTTCTCTTAGTAAGTATAAAAAGAAAGCTTTTATAGATGCAATGGTTCTAGATATCGTCGCAGAGGATAAACCTTGATTTTCCATATAAAGTACATAAGAATTCAAGTTCGTATCATTTATACTTTCAATTTCTACTACATTTTTTGCCTCCATAAAGGAACACAATTTATTCAAATCTCTTTGATAAGACATCACAGTATTATTACTTGATTTCTTTACATTTTTCAGATAGTAAGTAAATTTCTCTATCTCATCCTTCATCATTGGTTATACCTCTTTTTCGTAATATGAAACTATTATAATACAATTTTTCTTAAAATGAAACCTCAAATATTCACAACATAATTCACCCAAAGTGGGAAAAAAAATTGTTCTAAAGCAATTCCAATTACCCAGAATAACACAACCATTCCCCACACCAGACTCTTTTTCTTTACTTTTTCATCGTCTGCACAAAGGTATAAAATTTTAATAGCAAATGCATAAGAAATAAAGTGTGGAAAGTACAACATAAGTGTATAGACACCACCATACATTCCTATACGCATCATCATAACCGAAAGATACATTCCTAAAATAGTTCCAAACAAAAAAGTAATGACCCGAACAATAAACTTTTTTGAAATAGTAACGTATAAGATCAAAATGAAAAGTAGTTGTTTGATCCTTTTTTCTGCAATATAAAATGTATCTTTTTGTTTTAATCCTTCCGGAAACTGTTCAAGATAAATATTTAATTGTTCTACAATTTCCTTATCTCCTCGTGCATATAAATTTATACAAACACAACCAATCATAACACCTAGAAAAAAAATAATCCATAATTTATTTATTCTCTTAGTCTGTTCTTTCATTCCGTTCTATCCTATACTGTTTATACAGTCTTATTTTTTTATAATCCTATGCTAAACAAGTCCAAAATAGAACAAGGTACCCGAAACGTTCACCGGTCGTTCAATAACCAATCATCATCTTGTGTCATTTACACACAAAGGAACTATATCATTTCAAATTAGTCTAATTTTTCAGCTTTTCTATAACATGCTTTCGATGCCTGGAACAACGCATTTCTAAACCCACATTGTTCTAACGCCTCTACCGCTGCAATCGTAGTTCCAGCCGGTGAACATACATTATCTTTTAATTTCCCAGGATGTTCCCCTGTTTCCAATACCATCTGAGCAGAACCTTTTACTGCCTGAGCAGCAAATTTATATGCCTTATCTCTCGGAAGGCCATATCGCACTGCACTGTCTGCTAATGCTTCAATAAACATATAAACATATGCCGGTGAACTACCACTAGCACAAATTACTGCACTAATCAACTTTTCTTCTACTAATTCGAATTCTCCAAAAGATTCAAAAAATTGTTTTAATATTTCCTTTTCTCCATCCAAAAATTCGTGATTACTATAGCAGCCTGCCGTCATTCCTTCTAAAACCATAGCAGGAGTATTCGGCATCACCCTTAACACCCTGATATCTTTTTCAAATCTATCCTTTAACTCATCTATGGTTACATTCGGAGCCAAAGATATGATAATTTGTTCTTTCTTTACTTCGCTCTTAATTTCATCAATGACATT
>JAFPAZ010000304.1 GCA_017390645.1 Lachnospiraceae bacterium | reverse complement strand
TTCCGGATTTAGGAACAATGCCAGATAATGCCCGAAACACACACCAAGTACGATGCTTGATACCCAGATTAATATCTGTGCAACGGCTGCCACCACCTGGGCTAGCACCTTACCGGAAATAATGGCATAAGGTTCTGCACTAGTAAGCAGGGTTTCAATAATCTTGGAGTTCTTCTCTGCAATGACACTCTTTGTAATACTCTGCCCATACAATAAAACCATCATGTAAACCACAAGACTAAAAATCATAGGAAGAAAGAGGCTCATCAAAATAATGCCAAAACTTTTTGATTCTTCCCCCGCATCCTTTGTTTCATAGTTAATCGGCGTAGACAACACCATAAGCTGCTCCTGGGTAATTCCGGAATGGGTCAGTTTTCCCATAAACACGGACTGTTCCAATGGTTCCACCGCATCCAACACTTCCGAATCCGACAAAGTAGTATCCTCCATCGTAATGGCAGTAAATTTATACTCTTCCTCTTCCTGTGCCAACAAAAGAATGATATCTTCCGTATATTCCTCCGGTTTTTCCATTACTTCTTCAAAGTAAGTTTTCTTATCCTTCGTTACCATGCTGACTTCTACCCCGGCAAATTCTTCCGAAGCCTGCATATGATAATACTCTGGTGAAAATTCTATCAAATCACTTTCATTTATAATATATATATGCTTTACCGGTGAAGGTTCATCTTTACTGCTAGAGTGAGCAATCAAGCCGTATGCTGCCATAATTCCTACTAACAGTAGCACGGCTATTCCTACGGTAGATGCCAGAAATCCCTTTGCCTTTATGGTTTGCTTCAATGAAAATTGAAAGATTGTCTTAATTCCTTTCATTCCTTTTTGTTCCATTTATTTCTTCACCACCTTTTTCTTATTCATACCTAACTGAATGATTCCCTTTAATTTCATTGGTTCCCCTCGATGTAAAATCATGGATTCGTATACTCTTGATACGAAATATGCCAGTAACCCCAGGCATATAAACAATACCAAAAGAGAAGCCAAAGCAATTCCAACGCTGATTTTTCCCATCATTAAAAATTCCGGTATACAGAATACAGATGATAACGGAAGAAACATTGCAATATATTTATGAATCGGGTTTGGATATGTACCCTGGGACATCATTCCTAAAAACATGCTAAGATATACTCCAATTAACATCGCTAAGGAATAAATCTTCATTCCTTCTGCCACCTCTTCTAATTTGGAAACTGCTGCTCCCGCAAGTCCGGCAATAAATGCATAAAACACAAATCCCAAAATCAGGAATATCAGACTTACTAACACTGAGCCAAGATTCAAATTCTCAGCCAAGGAAGGCGCTACATCATAGAGCATCTGGCTTACATTTCCACTATCTCCGTTTCCAAACACAATGCTGGAAATCGTTGCCACCACGGCTGAAATTCCAATCTGCATCATCATAACAAGCAGCATAGCTAAGATTTTACCTAAAATAATAGCCATTGGTCTTACTGAAATCATAAGATACTCGATTACCCTTGTGGATTTTTCTGTCACTATAGAAGTGGCAATGGATTCTCCACTTAACATAATAAACATCATGCTCAAAAATATCAGCACAAAGAATATATTATATTCTGTAGCATCCAAGGTAAATCTCCCTTTTTCAGAATCCTGGCTGATTCCCTGCTCTTCTTCCAGCATTTCATTCATGACTTCATCTATGTATTTGATCTCTGTTTCCATTGTACTAAGAAGATAAGATAATTGCTCTTTAGAAACCCCATTCTCAGCGGCAAGCGCTGTCTGAAATGCATTTAGAAAGCTCTCAGCAAATATTTCAATATTAGTTTGAGAAAGGCTTCCATCCTTATTTTTTATAAATTCCAAATAGAATCCATCTTCTTTCAAAGAAACAATCACCAGAACTTCCTTATCCGTATCTTCACCGGTTTCAAGTTCCTCTATGGCTGCTTCCCTCGTTTTATCTGTACTTTCTATTTTTATTTTTTCATAACCCGGTATATCCTGAACACAAGTCTTTAATTCCGAAAAGGAATAATCCGTTTCGTTTAAAAATACCACTGTTTCCACGCTAGTTGTGTCTACCTGGGTAAACGTCTGCATCAATGGAAAAATGGCTGCGGACAAAATAGCCAGCATCAAAGTAGAAACTATGATGGCTTTCCCTTTGATTGCCTGCATAAATGTAAATCCAAAAACCTTTCCAAATCCTTTAAGCTCATTCTTCATCGCTGGCCCCTCCCACTTTTTCCACAAAGATTTCATGAAGTGAAGGTTCTCTTAATTCATATCGAACTACGGTAATCTTGTCTTCAATAAGACGGGAAAGTAACGCTGCTGCCTGTTCCTGTGAAGACACTTTTAACTGGTATCCATCCGGAGTTTCATTTAAAATTTTCATTTCAAATTGTTCTAAATATGGCTTGATGTCCTGGTCACATTTCATCATCATATTCACTCTTCCATATTCTTTCTTTATCTGATTTAAATCTCCCTGAAGCACTGTCTCTCCACGATTTAAAATCGTAATATTGGAACAAAACTGTTCAATGGTAGCCATCTGATGGCTTGACATAATTAAATATTTTCCTTTTTCCAGTTCTTCCCTAATGATAGAAGAAAACAAATCCGAATTTACAGGGTCAAGACCACTTAACGGCTCATCTAATACCAAAAGCTTTGGGTCAGAAATTAAGGCTGCCATCAACTGAATCTTTTGCTGATTACCCTTAGATAACTGGTCCGCATTTTTTAATTTTGCTTTCTTTCCTTTTACTACAGCAGGATACAGATATTCTTCCACTTCCAGACGCTCTGCCCAGTATTTGATTCTTTTTTGTGCTTCACTCTTAGAAACATTCTTTAGTTTCGCAAAATAAAGCAACTGGTCCATAAGAGAGTATTTCGGATACAATCCTCTTTCCTCTGCCAGATAGCCAATGTTTTCAGAAAGTGGCTGAAATGGCTTTCCTTCCCATAACACTTCACCTTCATCATAACTTAACATCCCCAGAATAATTCTAAGGGAAGTGGTTTTTCCTGCACCATTGGTTCCCAAAAGTGCATAAACACCAGGTTCTTTCATCTCAAAACTAAGATGATTTAACACTACTTTGTCTCCATACTTCTTTACCAGATTTCGAACTTCTAATGACATAATTTCATCCTGTATAACCTGTCCTAATTAGACCGTCTACTTTTCCTTTC
>JAFPAZ010000303.1 GCA_017390645.1 Lachnospiraceae bacterium | reverse complement strand
GCACAATAATGGAAAAAGTCTAATAAATCTGGCATAACAGCTTCTACTCCTTCATTTTCCAATAAATCAACAAGGTTATTATTGGCAGAAGGTAAGAATTTTACAAGGATTTCTCCTACAATACCAACCCGAGGTTTTTTCTCGTTAGTAATCGGAAGAGAGTCAAAGTCTTTTATGATTCCTTTGATATTTTTATGAAATTCTCGTTTGGAGCCGGTTTTAGCCAAAGATTGTTTTACTTTTTCGTTCCATTTTTCATAAAGGGCGTTGGCAGAACCTGGTTCTTTTTCGTATGGACGCATCCGATATAGTACTCTCATAAATAAATCGCCATAAACAAGAGCCTGAACAACCCGATTTAGCATTTTAATGTTAAACTTAAAACCCGGATTTGATTCTAACCCTCCGGCGTTGACGGAAATTACAGGAATCTGTGGCATTCCGGCCTTTTCTAACGCTCTTCGAATGAATCCGATATAGTTTGAGGCACGACAACCACCACCGGTCTGGGTAACAGCAACAGCTACTTTGTTCAAATCATATTTTCCACTTAAGAGAGCTTTCATAATCTGACCCACCACAATCAAAGAAGGGTAGCAGGCATCATTATTAACGTATTTTAAACCAATATTTATGGCTTCTTTGTCTGCATCCGGTAATGCTTCTAATCGGAATTTACTGGTGGCATTTAATGCTGTTTCCAAAAGGTTAAAATGAATTGGAGACATCTGAGGGAATAAAACAGTATATCCATCGTTAGCCATTTCTTTTGTAAAAATTACCCTATTGTACGAAGAAGGCACAGGACAAGCTTTGATATTGTTCTTTTTTCGTACTTCAATAGCACTGATTAAAGAACGGATACGGATTCTTGCAGCCCCTAAGTTACTTACTTCGTCGATTTTTAAAACTGTATATATTTTACCGGATTTAGATAAAATATCATTGACACAATCCGTTGTAACTGCATCCAGTCCGCAACCAAAGGAATTTAATTGAATTAATTCCAGATTATCGCAGGTTTTTACATAGTTCGCTGCACGGTATAATCTTGAATGATACATCCATTGGTCTGAAACAATCAGAGGACGTTCCACTTCAGATAGATGGGAAATGGAATCTTCCGTTAACACTGCGATGGAGAAGGAATTAATTAATTCAGGAAGTCCGTGGTTGATTTCAGGGTCAATATGATAAGGACGTCCTGCCAAAACAATACCGATTTTATTGTTTTCTTTTAGGTACGCAATGGTTTCTTCCCCTTTTCTTTGGATATCTTTTTTTACTAAATCAGCTTCTTCAAATGCTTTTACTAAAGCATCCTTGATTTCTTTTAAGGAAATATCATAATCGTTTTGGAAGGTTTGATATAAATTCTTAGCTAATGCCTCTGGTTCATCCAAAGCTAAGAATGGATGGTAAAATGAAATGGATTCATCTTTTAATTCTTCCACATTATTATTGATATTTTCTGCATACGAAGTAACAATCGGACAGTTATAATGGTTTGGAGCATCCTTGGTTTCATTTTGTTCATATGGTATGCATGGATAGAAAATAGACTTAATTCCTTGACGTAACAGCCAGGTAATATGTCCATGGGCTAACTTTGCAGGATAACATTCTGATTCACTAGGAATGGATTCAATTCCCAGTTCATAAATCTTTCTTGAGGAAATAGGAGAGACCACTACCTGAAATCCTAATTCCGTAAAGAAACGATGCCAGAATGGAAAATTTTCATACATATTCAATACTCTTGGAATACCCATTTGTCCTCGATATGCCAAATCCTGAGATAGGGACTTATATCCAAAAGTTCGTTTTAATTTATATTCAAATAGGTTAGGCACATTGTCAGCGTTTTTGGTTTTACCGATACCGCGTTCGCATCGATTACCGGAAATAAACTGTCTGCCACCGGAAAAACGGTTGATGGTAAGAAGACAACTGTTGGTACAACCCTTACAACGGGACATACTGGTTTCGAATTGTAGTTCATTTAGTTGTTTTGAATTAAGCATTTTAGTTTCAACAGATGGATTGTATCTGTCTTTTGCAATTAATGCGGCACCAAAAGCACCCATAAGACCGGATATATCTGGTCGAACGGCTTCAATAGATGAAATCTGCTCAAAACTTCTTAAAACTGCATCATTATAGAAAGTACCACCTTGAACAACTACTTTTTCACCTAAATCCTTTGGATCTGTTAATTTGATTACTTTAAGCAGCGCGTTTTTAATTACAGAATATGCAAGTCCAGCTGAGATTTCGGCAACACCAACTCCTTCTTTTTGTGCCTGTTTTACCTTGGAATTCATAAATACAGTACAGCGGGAACCTAAATCAATAGGATTTTTTGCAAATAAAGCAACTTTTGCAAAATCTTCAATGTTATAATTTAAGGACTTGGCGAAAGTTTCGATAAAAGAGCCACATCCGGAAGAACAAGCTTCGTTTAACATTACGCTATCTACTACGCCATTTTTAATTTTGATACATTTCATATCCTGTCCACCGATATCCAGGATACAGTCTACATTTGGTTCAAAAAATGCAGCTGCGGTATAGTGGGCGATGGTTTCTACTTCTCCAAAGTCAAGCTGAAAAGCTGATTTTTGCAGTGCTTCACCATATCCTGTAGAACATGAGGCTACAATCTTGGCACTGTCAGGTAATTTTGAATAAATATCTTTTAATGCGGTAATAGTAGTATTTAAAGGATTTCCGTTATTGCTGCTATAAAAATCATATAGAAGAGAACCATCCTCACCAACTACAGCTACTTTGGTGGTAGTAGAACCTGCATCGATTCCAAGGAAACAATCTCCTTCGTATGTACTTAAATTTCCACGTTTAATTTTATGCCGGTTATGGCGGTCAACAAAAGCTTTATAATCTGCTTCGGTGGAAAATAAAGGTTCCATTCTTTCTACTTCAACTTCCATGGTTACAGTAGATAAAGCAGAAGCTAAATCGCTGAGAGAATGAATGATTTCCGGATTTGAAGTAAAAGCGGCACCATAGGCGGCAAATAAATGCGAATGTTCTGGTGCAATAATTTGTTCGCCGGTCAGATTTAATGTTCGAATAAACGCTTCCTTTAATTCAGATAAAAAATGCAGGGGTCCCCCTAAAAATGCAACATTTCCACGAATTGGTTTACCACATGCAAGTCCGGAAATGGTCTGATTTACTACAGCCTGAAATATGGAAGCAGAAAGATTTTCCTTCGTAGCTCCTTCATTAATCAGAGGCTGAATATCTGTCTTCGCGAATACACCGCAACGCGCTGCAATAGGGTAGATGGTATCGTATTTTTTTGCATACTCATTTAAACCGGTAGCATCTGTTTGTAAAAGAGAGGCCATCTGATCAATAAAAGAGCCGGTACCACCGGCGCATACACCGTTCATACGTTGGTCGATACCGTTGGAAAAATATATGATTTTGGCGTCTTCGCCACCAAGCTCGATGGCAACATCAGTAGATGGAGCATAGCTTTTTAAGGCTTTTGTAACACAAACAACTTCTTGTGTAAATGGAACTTCTAACTTTTGTGCCAAAGCCAGCCCTCCGGAACCGGTAATGGTAGGAGTAGTCTTGATGTCTCCAAGCTCATCTTTCGCTTTTAAAATTAAATTTTTCAGTGTTTCAATAGTGTTTGCATAATGTCTCTGATAGTCAGAAAAAACAGCTTCTTTTTTTTCATTTAGAATCGCTATTTTTACGGTAGTGGAGCCTATGTCAACACCAAGCTGATAAGTTGAAACTGATGATTTTCTCATGGTAATCCTCCGGGAAAATTTGCTTATTTGATAAAATTTCTGCGAAATTATTTCTTATTACTAATAATGTTGCGATAAACGCAACGTTTATATTATAGGAGATTATGTCGAAAAAAGCAATGGATAAATTGTTAAGTTTTCGCTTTATCATATTAAGATGTTTGGGGCAAAAGTTATGTTTTTCCATGCGAGCATAAAATACATGAACTTTTGCCACTGGTATCATATTAATTTCCTGTGTTTCATATCCTTCTGTTTTCTTTCAATCTTTTTTACTAAGATTTTGCAACAATTTTTTTGTTGAGAATATAATAAAATGAAAGTAAAGGATGATAGGAAGAGAAAAATGGATTATGCAAATTATAGATGTTCCGGAAGAATATATGTGGTAAAAAAAGGGGATAGCTTATATAAGATTGCAAAAGAAAACGGAATTACAGTAAATGAACTGATGCGGGCCAATCCTTATGTAAATGTTTATAATATGCAGGTAGGAGAGGAAATTTGTATCCCAAGGAGTAACCAGTCGCCGAAAATGAAATGTTTCCGGATTAACTCCATGGGTCAACTGATGGAATTGATGATGGAGCATGGTATGTCATGGGATGGAATGGTTAATTCCAATCCTCAATTAAGAAATATTATGATTCCTGTTGATTTAGTAGTATGTATACAAGAAAAATGAAAATTTTATCTGAAACTTTTTTGAATTTATATTTACGAAATTTTTATAACTATTTGACAAAAAAATAGATGTTCTTTATAATCTTTATGTAAGGGTGGTATTTACCACCCTGAATAAAAAAGAAGGAAATGATAGGATGAAGTTTTTAACGAAAT
>JAFPAZ010000302.1 GCA_017390645.1 Lachnospiraceae bacterium | reverse complement strand
AGGCGCGCAGAAAGAAGCATGGCTAAAAATTAAAAAATAATGAGGGTCTTAAAGTAAATTTTGCCGGGATAGAGAAATCTGTTCCGGCAAAAGATATTTATTGACAAGACTTTCATACTATGATATTCTAACAAAAGTTTAAGAAAAAAGATGATTTAGAGTTTTTCTTATAACAATTATTAGGGACCACTCGTAAGAGTCAAGGCCATACGGACAGCCGGGTCCACTGCCGATTGGCAACTTAGTTGCCTTATTGATTGAGTTAAAAGCTCAAATTTTATAAGTTGGTTTCTTATAAACCGAATAGCGCATAGCGCTGACTTGTGAAACAGTCAATAAGAGTAGTAAAAGTAATGATTGCTATATAGACTCTGAATTTATTATAAATAGAAGTATCTGAGGAATCCATTTCTTTGGTAGAATAGATTTTTGTTTTGTCACTTTATTGCATTACAGTGGCAAGGGATGGGTTGATACAGGATTATGGTAATGTTTGACGTTTCAAGCAGCGTATTTTATAAATACGTTGCTTTTCTTTTTTATATCTGTCAGTCTGATGTGTTTTCCACTCAGACAGATGATTTGTTGATGAGACTTTTAGAATAAACGGGAGGACTTGAGCATTGGAAGAAAGGATGAAACAGTTAGACCAGTCAAGAGCGCCTATTTACGAGGCTCTTGAAGAATTCAGACAAATGAGGGTGGTTCCTTTTGATGTGCCTGGACATAAGAGAGGAAGAGGAAATCCTGAACTTACAGAATTTTTGGGGCAGCAATGTATCGGGGTAGATGTAAACAGCATGAAACCTTTGGATAATCTTTGTCATCCGGTTTCTGTCATAAGAGAAGCTGAGATTCTTGCAGCGGAAGCTTTTGGCGCTGAAAATGCCTTTCTTATGGTGGGTGGAACTACCAGTGCAGTACAAAGCATGGTTCTTACTGCCTGTAAACGTGGCGATGAAATTATTCTTCCAAGAAATGTACATCGAAGTGTGATTAACGCTTTGGTACTAAATGGAGCAATTCCGGTTTATGTAAATCCGGAAGTAGATAAACGTCTTGGAATCGCCCTTGGTATGAAACGGGAACAGGTGGCAAATGCCATCAAGGAGCATCCAAATGCAGTGGCAGTACTGGTAAACAATCCTACGTACTATGGAATCTGTTCTGACTTAAAAGCCATTGTAAAAATGGCACATGACGCAGGAATGCTTTGTCTGGCAGATGAGGCTCATGGTACACATTTTTATTTCGGAGACAATCTTCCCATATCTGCCATGGCAGCGGGAGCAGATATGGCAGCAGTATCTATGCACAAAAGTGGTGGAAGTTTGACACAATCCAGCCTACTTCTTACTGGAAAAAATGTAAATCCGGGTTATGTAAGACAGATTATAAATCTGACCCAGACCACTTCAGGAAGTTATCTTTTAATGTCCAGTCTTGATATTTCAAGACGTAATCTGGCCCTTCGAGGAAAGAAAATTTTTAAACAGGTACAAGACTTAGCGGAGTATGCAAGGGAGGAAATCAACGCCATTGGCGATTATGATGCTTTTGGAAGAGAGTTAATAGACGGAGATGCGGTATTTGATTTTGATCCTACCAAGCTTAGTGTACATACATTAGATGTAGGTCTTGCAGGTATTCAGGTTTACGATATGTTACGAGATGAATATGATATCCAGATTGAATTCGGTGATTTAGGAAATATATTGGCATATTTATCCATTGGAGACAGAGTACAGGAAGTGGAGAGACTGGTAAGTGCCTTGGCAGAAATCAGAAGAAGATTTAAAGGAGACCCTTCCGGCCTTATGACGCAGGAATACATTGAACCAATTGTGGTGGCAAGTCCGCAGGAGGCATTTTATGCTCCGAAGAAGAGTCTTCCGATTATGGAAACAGAAGGACATATCTGTAGTGAATTTGTAATGTGTTATCCTCCTGGAATTCCTATTTTAGCACCGGGAGAAAAGATTACAGCGGATATTTTAAAATATATTTCTTATGCACATGAGAAGGGCTGTCAGATGACGGGACCTCAGGATGCGAAAATAGAGAATTTGAATGTACTGGATATTTAGCCACGCTAGTAACGGTTTACAAGTTATGTCGTGAATCGTTGAGGTTTGGAAAAAGAAAGTGAAAAGAAACAAAAGATGGAATTATGAAAGTTGCCAATTCTTTCAATGAATTGGGTGATTTTGCAAGTAGGATAACGAAATGAGGAGATAGAAATGGAATTATGGTTTAGTGAACATCATACACCGGATGTAAAGCTTAGTCTTAGGATTAATAAACAATTGTATTCGGTGCAAAGTGATTATCAAAGAATAGATGTTTTTGATTCTGTGGAATTTGGCAGGGTGTTATCTTTGGATGGAAATATCATGCTTACGGAAAGAGATGAATTCATTTATGATGAAATGATTGTCCATGTACCTATGGCAGTTCATCCTAATGTGAAAAAGGTACTGGTAATTGGTGCCGGAGATGGCGGAGTGGTACATGAACTCACCAGATATGAGACTATCAAACGAATTGATTTAGTAGAAATGGATGAGGAAGTTATTAAGGCATGTAGAAGTTATTTGCCGGAAAATGCCAGCCGTCTGGATGACCGAAGGGTAAACATTTATTTTGAAAATGGATTAAAGTTTATCCGAAAATGCGAAGATGTCTATGATTTAATTATTGTGGATTCCAATGACCCTTTTGGTCCGGCGGAAGGTTTATTCACAAAGGAGTTTTATGGAAATTGTTATAAGGCTCTAAAAGCGGATGGAATTTTAGTAAACCAGCAGGGAAGTCCTTTTTACAAAGAAGATGCCAGTGCCATGAAAAGAAGTCATGGAAGAATTGCAAGTACATTTCCTATCTGCCGTGTTTATCAGGCTCACATTCCTACTTATGCAGCAGGATACTGGCTGTTTGGGTTTGCCAGTAAAAAATATCATCCGATCGATGATCAGGACAGTGAAAGATGGAACAGCCTGAATTTAAGAACCAGATATTATACCACAAGGTTACATAAAGGTGCTTTTTATCTTCCAGCATTTTTGGAAGAAATGTTAAAGGAGGTGGAATAAATGAAGGAAGAAATATTATTGCAAAATGTAGAAACTTTTATTGGTTGTGATGCGTCTTTCGAAGAAGCAGCGATTGTACTTTTTGGTGCCCCTTTTGATTCCACCACAAGCTTTCGTCCTGGGGCAAGATTTGGTTCTGCTGCCATGAGACATGAGAGTTTTGGTTTGGAAACATATAGCCCTTATCAGGATAAAGATTTGACGGATTACAAGATTTTTGATAGTGGAGATTTAGAACTTTGTTTTGGAAGTTCTGAATATGCCTTAAAAGAGATTGAAGAAAGGGCTTCACTTATCATAAATCATGGAAAACTTCCGGTTTTAATCGGAGGAGAACATCTGGTAACACTGGGAGCGGTGAGAGCAGCAGTGAAGGAATGGAAGGATTTACATATTATACATTTCGACGCACATGCAGATTTAAGAGAAGATTATCTGGGGGCATCCTTAAGCCATGCCTGCGTTATGAGGCGTTGTCATGAACTTTTAGGTGATGGAAGAATTCATCAGTTTTGTATTAGAAGTGGGGACAGGGAGGAATTTCGATTCGCCGGTCAGCATACTGATATGCATAAATTTGATTTTTCCGGGCTTTCGGAATTGGTAACAGAGTTAAAAGAAAAGAAGGTGCCGGTGTATTTTACCATTGATTTGGATTGTCTTGACCCTTCAATCTTTCCTGGAACCGGAACTCCGGAGGCAGGGGGAGTCAGCTTTATGGAATTATTAAACGCCATGTTACTGGTAAGTCAGACCAATGTGGTGGCAGCAGATGTGAACGAACTTGCACCAATGCTGGATACCACAGGAGTTTCTACTGCAACAGCAGGAAAAGTGTTAAGAGAGTTACTGTTAAGTCTTTTGGGAAAGTAGAGAAAGAGAGGAAATTGAAACATGAGTAGAGTTTTAATTATAGGTTGTGGAGGAGTGGCGTCTGTTGCCATTCAGAAATGTTGTCAGGTTAGTGAGGTCTTTACAGAAATCTGTATTGCAAGCAGAACAAAATCAAAATGTGATGAATTAGCAAAGAAGCTGGAAGGAAAAACTAGTACGAAAATTACCACTGCCCAGGTGGATGCAGATGATGTAAATCAGCTTGTAGAGTTAATTAGGGAGTATCAACCGGAACTGGTAATGAATATCGCCCTTCCATATCAGGATTTAACCATTATGGATGCCTGTCTGATTTGCGGAGTAAATTATATGGACACTGCCAATTATGAACCGGAAGACATCAATGAGCCTAAGTGGAGAGAAATCTATGAAAAACGCTGCAAAGAAGAAGGATTTTCTGCTTACTTTGATTATAGCTGGCAATGGGCATACAAAGAGAAATTTGAAAAAGCAGGACTTACAGCATTGCTTGGTTCTGGATTTGACCCGGGAGTAACTCAGGCTTACTGTGCATATGCCTTAAAGCATCATTTTGATACCATTGATACCATTGACATTCTGGATTGTAATGGTGGGGATCATGGTTATCCTTTTGCCACCAATTTTAATCCGGAAATTAATTTAAGAGAGGTTTCTGCACCGGGAAGTTATTGGGAAGATGGAAGATGGGTTGAGATTCCGGCAATGAGCATTCATAGAGAATATGATTTCCAAGAAGTAGGAAAAAAGGATATGTATTTATTGCACCATGAGGAAATCGAATCTTTGGCAAAGAACATACCGGATGTTAAGAGAATTCGTTTCTTTATGACCTTTGGACAAAGCTATCTTACTCATATGAAATGCCTTGAAAATGTAGGAATGCTTTCTACGGAACCAGTGCTTTATGAAGGAAAGGAAATCGTTCCAATTCAGTTTTTAAAAGAATTACTTCCAGACCCTGCTACCTTGGGACCACGTACCAAGGGAAAGACAAACATTGGTTGTATTTTTACAGGAAAGAAGGATGGGCAGGATAAGACTTATTATATTTATAATGTCTGTGACCATGAAGAATGCTACAAAGAAGTAGGTTCTCAGGCTATTTCTTATACTACCGGT
>JAFPAZ010000301.1 GCA_017390645.1 Lachnospiraceae bacterium | reverse complement strand
TGAATGAGAAGATTCTCATAAATGAAGATGAACTTGCGAAGATACCTTATGAATTACGGGAGGCCAATGAGAAACTGATGGCATACTCCATGTTAGAGTGTTATGAAAGAATGCTAGAGAACCGGGAGAAAATTGATAATATTAAAACCTGGCTAGATGAAGTGAAAGAGCAGGTAAAAGAAAAAAAGGTAAAACAGCTTATGCTGGAAGAAGACACACAAAAGATTTATTCCTATCTGCATGATTTAGTAGGACCGGAAGCTATGAATCGTTTTGATAAGGATAAAAAAATCGAATCATAAAAAAATACCAAACCATAAAAGAAAAATATAACGTAACCATGCCAATAGCGGTTTACCATATGCAGTGAATCATTGAGGCAAGGTTATGATGATGGAGGTTAAGGATGATTGTAGGGGTTGGAACAGATATGATAGAAATCCAACGGGTAAGCAGTGCATATTCAAATCCAGCGTTTCGAAAGAAATATTTTACCATTTTAGAGCAGGAATGCATCGGGGAGTCTTCCTCAAAGGCAGCAGGGAATTTTGCAGTGAAAGAAGCAGTGGCGAAGGTATTTGGCACCGGATTTTTGGGATTTTCTCCTATCGATATTGAAGTTTTAAGGGACGAAAAAGGAAAACCCTATGTAAATTTGTATCATGGTGCGAAAGAGATAGCTGAGAATCTGGACGTGGCGAAGATTGAGGTATCTATTAGTAATACCAAAGAATTTGCCATTGCTTATGCTATAGGAGAAAGTTTAAAATGAAATGTATTGTAGATAGAGAACAAATGGCTCAGATTGATGAATATACTATGAAAGCAGTGGGGATTCCATCCATGGTGTTGATGGAGCGCGCTGCTTTCTCTGTTTTTGAACAAATAAAAACAAGATTAAAAAAAGATTCAAAGGTTTTGATTGTGGTGGAAGGCGGCAATAATGGAGCGGATGGATTGGCTCTTGCCCGTATGTTGTTTTTAGAAAAAATCCAGGCAGATGTTTATTATATTCATGCATTAAAAAAAGAAAGTAATGAATTTATGTTGCAAAGCCGTATTTTAAAGAATATGGGTATTGAAATCAAGGAAGAAATGGATGAAAAAAAATCCTATGACATGATTGTAGATGGTATTTTTGGAAACGGCCTGTCGAAACCTGTAAGAGGAATTCATGAATCTGTACTTGGAAAGCTTAATGAAATGTCTGGGGATAAAATTGCGATTGATATGCCTACTGGGGTGGATGCTTCTACAGGAAAAATTCTTGGAACATGTTTTCGGGCGGATTTGACCATTACCTTTGGGTATTATAAAATTGGTCAGTTGCTTTATCCCGGAAGGTTACATTGTGGTGAAGTGGTGGTAACCCAGATTGGTTTTGCCCCTCAGGCAGTTTCCTTTTTGGAGAAGAAAGTGTATATGTATGAAACTTCTGATTTGCAATACCTTCCAAAACGCAAAGTGGATGGTAATAAAGGAAGTTTCGGAAAGGTGGCTGTCATTGCCGGAAGTAAGGAGATAGGGGGAGCTGCGTATTTTTCTGCCCATAGTGCCTATGTTACCGGTGCGGGACTGGTAAAAGTCTTTACTCATGAAAATAACCGGATTATGCTGCAAAGTAATATTCCGGAGGCATTACTGGAAACTTATACAGAGGATACGATAAAAAATAATTCCAAAGAACTGGAAAATAAAATAAGTAGTATATACGATTGGGCTGATGCTGTGGTGTTAGGACCTGGGCTTGGAAAAAATGAAATTTCCTACGAAATCGTGAATGCGTGTATGAATCATATCACGAAGCCTACGGTGATTGATGCGGATGCCATTAATATTTTAAGTGAATTTCCAATGTGGATTCCTTCGGGGAAACCTATGATTTTTACTCCACATTTAATGGAACTTTCAAGAATATCAAAGCTCACCCTGGAACAGATAAAAGAGGACCTGGTTTTGGTGGCGGGACAAATGGCGAAAAAATATTCCTGTGTATTTATTTGTAAAGATGCGTCCACTGTGGTGGCAGATTATGATCATCAGACATATATTAATATATCAGGAAATCATGGAATGGCAACAGGAGGTTCCGGGGATGTATTAACCGGAATCATAGGAGGATTGTTAGCTCAGGGGATGGACGTAAAAAGAGCTTCAGGTTTGGGCGTTTACCTTCATGGGTTAGCAGGAGATGAGGCTGGAAAAAATGTAGGTTTCTATGGACTAATTGCAAGAGATTTGATACAATACATTCCGAAGGTAATGAGGCAATATCCTGAGAACGGTTGTGATCAGGCGGTTGACGTTTAAGAAGGTTTTTAAGAATTAGGAGGATTCTTTTAGAGTTAGGAATTTGAATTATCTTAAAATTTTTATTTTGCTCGTATACATCCAAAAATTTTTGGCAATACTGAAGATAAGAAAAGTGAACCAATAATAATAGGATGGAGTGAGATTATGACTGTAAAACGTGGAGATATTTATTATGCTGATTTAAGACCGGTGGTAGGTTCTGAACAAGGAGGGATCCGACCGGTACTGATTATACAAAATGAAACAGGGAATAAACACAGTCCCACTGTGATTTGTGCAGCCATTACCAGTAAGATGAATAAGGCGAAACTGCCAACTCATGTAGAATTGGATTCTTCAAAATATAGTATTATGAAGAATTCTGTGATATTATTAGAACAGGTTAGAACTATAGATAAGAAACGATTAAAAGAAAAGGTTTGCCATCTGGATAATGAAATTATTGAAGAGGTAAATCATGCATTGTTAATCAGTTTAGATTTAGCTACATAAGAAAAGAAAGGGAAAGGAATTTATGGCAAAAGGTGGGCCCAGACAGAGAAAAGGGTTGTTTTCGATTTTTAACAATGAAATAGACGAGGAGCAGGTGGAAGAAGAAATCATTTCTATGGTCAATGAAGGGCATGAACAGGGCTTGATTGAAACAGACGAGATGGAAATGATTTCTAATGTTTTTGAATTTGGTGATAAAGAAGCCAAGGATATTATGGTGATACGAAAAAAGATTGTTGCCATAGAAGCAGACATGGAATTAGAAGCTGCCATTCGTTTTATGCTGGAAGAAAATTATTCCAGGTATCCGGTATATGAGAATGATTTGGATCATGTAATCGGTGTGTTGTATTTTAAGGATGCTATGAGGGCATACATGAATAAAGAAGGAAATGTGGTGCGGAAAATCATCCGGACACCTTTCTTTGTTCATAACACCCAAAGTATTAGTAAACTCTTCAGCCAGATGCAGTCCAAAAAGATTCATATGGCCATTGTACTGGATGAATATGGACAAACAGATGGAATTGTCGCCATGGAAGATATCTTGGAAGTAGT
>JAFPAZ010000300.1 GCA_017390645.1 Lachnospiraceae bacterium | reverse complement strand
TAGAAGATAAGGTTACCACATAAATATCGCCTTCCTCCTGATATGCGCTCATATATGCCTCCGGTGCAGGACAGGCAGATTTTACAGACTGCTGACTCTGATTCACTTTCTCAATAAAATCCAATTGCTGAAAATTATCATCATCTATAATTTCTTCCCCATCTACGAACAAAGACAATGGAATTGTAATAATTCCGTATTTTTCTTTTTCTTCCTTTGTAAAATCACAACAACTGTCCCCAACTATTTTATATGCCATATTTATCCCTCCATACATACCCTGTTACACTCAAGATTTCATAATAATTTACCATCTAAATAGTAACCAAAAATATTCCAACTATTTCCGTACAGTACACAACAATATTGTTCCAGTTATAATTCCAGTGTCAAATTACCTTTTACACCAACCAGAAATTATTACATCAAAACGAAATAGCGTATTTTTTTAATCTTCGTGATATAGTTTTTATTACTATGTATGATAGCACAAAAAACAATTATTGCAAGTTCTTTTTTTATTTTTTCTATCTTAAAGGACTACTCCCGGCTATTCATCTTTTGTTGTCTTTTTCTCAGTATAACTTTTCATTGCCTCCAAAGCGAGAATAATCACTCCTCCTAATAAGAAAAACAACACTTTAAATTCCTTTAATCCCATTGCCGGTTCTGGTACATCCAAAGTCGTAGGCCCCATGCAAATGGAATAAATGGAACCAATCATTAAACCTAATACACAGTAAACCGTCTGGCTTCTAAAACGTTCCATCACCTTTTTTACCAGTTTTACAATGCTTAACGCCCCACAAATAATACCAAGTCCAAATAAAATCAGAGCCGGTACATACTCAAACTTAAAATGCAATACCTCCTTAATTGCCATGGTAATTGGAACATACAGCCCAAAAATCATCAACATGGTAGAACCTGAAATTCCAGGCAACACCATGGCAGAAATGGCAATTAACCCTGCCACAAAAATCAAAGCTCCGGTTATTGGCGAAAATTTTCCAAAACTTAAATCAACACCATTCGGGAACAAGGAAGTCCCTGAAAAATAAGTAATCAACACAACCACAATTCCACCTAGCAAGGTAAAAAATAAATTTCCATACTTTCCCTTCAGACATTCCTTTTCCTGTTTTGCAATTACAGGAATTGCAAAAATAATGAAGCCGATAAACACGGATGAAATCGCATAAATATTACGTTCAAAGATAGACGTAATAAAAAGCATTGCTAAAATCATTCCAATTGCCCAGCCAATCCCCAGCCGAATCAGAAAAACAAATGCTTCTTTTCTTTTCTCTTTGGAAGTTCCTAATATATCATTCAAGGAACCAATAAATTTTTCATAAAATCCTAAAATAAAAGCTACCGTCCCTCCTGATACCCCCGGTACACTATCTGCCAGTGCCATCAGAAAACCTTGTATCATTCTTAGTATCATAATCTTCTTACAAAACCAGTTCATTTATCTGATAAATTTCAAAAATGTATTTTCGGCTACTATCTGCCTGTAAACATTTACTGTTTGACCTTTAAACGTTACATTTCATATATGCTTATTTATCAGACTTCTAGTTTGCTCACCTTTCTTTTTAAATTCAACTTATCATAGCACAATATATTTTTTGTTGCAATATTATTATTTTCAATTATCTACCACATATTCTATCTGTTTGTTATTGAAATTATGTTAGTAATTTCGTTATTTTATGTATTTATCCACAAAAAAGTTTTTGAATTCCGGCACTTTTTAGATAAAGCCAGTTCGTAAGCAATCACGTTTTTGGGGCTTATTTCCCGCAGTATATGGAATTTTTCATTTCTTTTTTTTCTTAAATATGTTATCATGTAAAATACGATTGATAAAAAACGAAAGAGGCATGCCCTTCATTCTTACAGGAAACACATGCCCATCAAATATAAGGAGGATAACTATGTTAGCACTTAAAATTCTTGATACCAAAGAATTTATGAATTTATTATTACGCTCAACGGTTTTTGATTCTTTTCTTCTATATGAAGCAACCGTAAAAACAAGTGTAGTTTATCAGATAGATGGAAGGATCCAACAAGACTTTTTTGATTCTTTTGAAGAAGATTTAAAACCAAAGGAAGATTTTACCCTCTGGGAAAATCAAAAACCTCATATTTTCCAATGGATGAAAGGAAAAAGAACTCCTTTATTTTTTAAGATTTCTTTGTTACTGTCAAAGGAAAATTTAAACCGTTTTTTATTAGAATCAAACCTACCCTTTAGCGAAGACACCATCGGAGGACTGTTTTTCCATATCCAATACGATGGTCACACCATATTCCTGCGGGATGGCGTATCCTTTCAGACCTTTACCATGGATAAAAGTCTGGAACACGCCTGGTCTCAATATTTACTTCATTTTTTAAAACAGAATTCCATTGCTTTTGAAGCCCTGGATTAACTCCCATCTAAGTAGGAAATTTTTGGTATTTACTTATAAATAAAAAATCCGGGATTCCCGGATTTTTATCTTAATATCTTTAAAGCCTTTACAAAACGGCTTTCTATTTCCTTATGTAAATTCCTTCCAAATTTATCAACATTAGAAGTCTGAACAAAACCGCCGGCCATGCTAAAATGACCACCTCCGGTTCCAACTCCTCCTAATGCCCACTCCGTAAGTCTGCCCGCGTCTACATCTGTCATATCACTTCTTACCGAAAACTTAATTCCATCTTCCCGGATGGCATACACTACCGCACATTCTACTACATCCAAAGATAAAATAAAATCTGAAATGGTAGCAATCAATGCGTCATGACAATTAAAAGGAATGCTGGCAAACCCGATTTCTTCTAAAATGGTAATACTTTCGAAAGCCGCACCATAAGCCTTTAAATCATCTAATTCCATGGCATTGGAATAAAGACTTGCTATCTTTTGAAGATTCGCCAGTTTATATAACATATAAAACATATCAATATCTAAATCTGCTACTCCCCTGCTTAATTCCGCAGTGTCAACCTTAATTCCATACAGTAAAGCAGATGCTACATTCTCTGGAATAGGAATCTCAGAATCCTCATAGTATTTTGCTACAATCGATGCACAAGCACCACAGATTCTGACATCTTTATATTCATATTCATAGTCAATAAAAGTCGGATGATGATCAATACAGGCTATTTCATGACCTGGAAAAATAGAAATATTTGCATTATATTTCTGGGCATCCACAGTAATAATATAGTCCTCCTGGGTCATATCAGTGATGTCATCAATATACATCATATCTATATCAAATACACTTAACATTCTTTTCGTATTTAATTTTTCAATTTTTCCAGCATAGCAAAGAATCGCATCGATACCATATTGTTTCAAAAAATATTGCAATCCAAATGCACTAGAAACCGCATCCGGGTCCGGAAAATTATGTGTTTGTATAAACACTCTTCTATTTCTACATAATTCAACCAATTTTTCCCAATACAAATTCTCATCCTCCTTTCATATCCCTCATAATCTCGTTTCCATTTTAACACAAGTAAAACAAAATGTATACACCATTCTCTTGATTTACCTGTTAATTATTTTAATTTACGTTACGCTTCTCCAAGGAACAGTAAACTTATTTTCTATACAAAAAAGAAAAAGCCTTGAAATCATCAAGACTTTTACTGCGGGAAATGGGACTTGAACCCACACGATGCGAACATCACAAGATCCTTAGTCTTGCCTGTCTGCCAATTCCAGCATTCCCGCATAACGTGCCCACAGGGATTCGAACCCCGGACACATGGCTTAGAAGGCCATT
>JAFPAZ010000299.1 GCA_017390645.1 Lachnospiraceae bacterium | reverse complement strand
CGATATCTTTTCATAATCCGGATTATCTAAAACCAGTTTCTTTACCTGTTCTTTATTTTTCGAATAACGGATGAAATCAAATACCTGCCGGATATCGGTCTTAAACACAGAGGTATCTTTCCATTTCCGGATTTCAATAAGATTTACTTTATAGTTTTGAACCAAGCCTTTTAATTCCTCCGGAATATCCGTAAAATCAATGATGTCATTTAAACTTCGTCCACCGTCCCATTCTTCTCCGCTGTAAAGTACAAAGGTTACCACGGGATGAAGCCGGCTTTCTTTTGAAAATCCATAAAGAAATTCTCCCTCTTTCGCACCGGAACCCGGCTGCCTGATTTTTCTGGAAATTTCTCTTTTCTGTTTTTCATATTCTCCAGCATCATATCTCATAATGGCAAGGGGCAGGGCATAATTTATGGTTTCTTGATTTTCAATTCCTATCATGGCAAAATTCACGCCAAATGCTACCTTTCGCACTATATCCCTGTAAACTGTACTGCTTTTAGTGCTTTTTCCATTCCTCTTTTTAGGTTTGCCCGTCTTACATACATTTAGTATTTCCCCTGTTTCATCTTTCGTATCTGTCCCGTAATACTGCAGGTTCTTCGTATCTGCCGGTTTTAAGTCTTCCGGTTTTACCATCTGTTTTCCATTCAGTCCGCATCCGTTAATTAAATCTGCAAACCGTTCTTCATTTTCAAAAAACACCTTCCACACAATGTCTTTTTCCATATGCAGTTCCTCCTTCGTATGAGCAGAAGGTTTCTTAAGGAATTACAGTGCGGAAATGAGTTTCATTCGTTTCAGAAATCTTCTGCTGTTTTATTAATTGTTATTTGGAATAAAAGCAAGAATTTTCTGAATTCATTACGAATATGATATGTTTTGAATCCATAGAAAGATTCAAAATAGATGTATCACTGGGATATGTGTGTGGTATGCCTTTTCGTATCAATTTTATCAAAAACTTTCCACAAATATCGATGACAATAGTATACCATACATTTATAATCCATGTATAGCAGATTTTTTCTTTTTCGTCCAATGAAAATTTGCTTTGATTGGATTATAACACCTTTATCGGCATATTACAAGGAATTATTTTATTTTTTGCAAAAGAAAATATATTTATTTGTAAAATAATATCCCCCTGTCTAACTGACAGGGGGATATCTCAAAAAGCTACCGTGCCTTTACTTATCATATTATTAGCTTAGGGGAAAAAGGCTTTTCCTCCCTTCATCCAGAGCATCCAGAAATCTTGATGCTTCCCGCATTTTCCATTAGTGCATTTCAGTCGGTTTATAACAAACCAGTGTTTTCTGCCGCCAGCCTCCTTATGGACCCTCAGCTTCTTGTCTCTCCTGCATAGAGAGCTCCCACACTCCGGACAGATGGCATCTTCCTCACTGATTACAAAAAATATCCTCTTTACACTCTAACCGATACTTTGATATGATAACCATGGTAGTGATACCATCATAGATCCTGGAATACATCAACTGGCCAAAGAAGAGGGATTCCAGGATCCTTTCTTTTTTATTCTCTGGTGACAGTATATCGGTTAATTCAGTGACAGGCAATCATATCAGTTGAAAGTCAGGATGAGAGGGGCGCAACATCATTAGCCTTACGCATCAAATCAGCTACCACCTCATAATAGCTTTCCAGAGTTTT
>JAFPAZ010000051.1 GCA_017390645.1 Lachnospiraceae bacterium | reverse complement strand
GGGTGTCCTGTCAGACGGCTCCTTGTATTATCAAGGGACATATTTTCTGTACCTTCAAATACCTGAACCACTGCCTTTTCATTATATAATTCTACAATACGTCCTAATTTTTTTTCCTTATTGTCTACCGTAATTTCTATAATTTCTTCAAAGGAAGCATTTTGGACGCCATCTAAGACCACCAAAGGTCCGTTGATTTCATCAAGTCCTAAATATTCAATTGCCATAATATTCCTCCATTCTGAGAACGTTTATGTTCTCATTCATCCTTTTAACCCTCAATGATTCACGAAATATTATAAAAATCGTGAATCATCTTGATTAAATATACTGATTTTTTACGGTAGTGTAAAATTCATCAATCTGTTCTAAGTATCCATCTAATAATTGTAACTGGTCATTTGGTACGTCATATTTAATGGATGTGATTTTCTCGAAGATACCCTGTTCTCTTAATACGGAAATCGGTAAACTGTGGGAAATCAAATCCTTACACTTATCATTCAGATACAAAATAATCTGCATCATTTTTAGCTGTTTTTCCAAAGGTACATAAGTGTCGCTTGGATGGTAAGCATTTTGCTGTACAAAGCCTAAACGGATTACTTTGGCAATTTCAAGCACCAGTTTCTGGTCGTCCGGAAGTACATCGCTACCAATTAATTTTACGATTTCATTTAACTTACTTTCTTCATTTAAAAGAGCAAGAATCTGATTTCGGCAGGTGATAAAATCATCTCCAACGTTTTCCCGGTACCAAGGAGTAAGGTCTGTTAAATATTCGCTATAGCTGGTAAGCCAGTTAATAGCAGGAAAGTGTCTGGCATATGCTAAGGCTTTATCCAATGCCCAGAAACAACGCACGAAACGCTTGGTATTCTGAGTTACAGGTTCAGAAAAATCACCACCCTGTGGAGATACCGCACCAATGATGGAAACGGAACCTTTGGTATGGTTTAAGTTTTCCATATATCCTGCACGTTCATAAAACTTGGAAAGTCTGGAGGCAAGGTATGCCGGGAAACCTTCTTCTGCAGGCATTTCTTCCAAACGTCCGGAAAGTTCTCTTAAGGCCTCTGCCCAACGGGAAGTAGAGTCCGCCATAATGGCAACGTGGTATCCCATATCGCGGTAGTATTCTGCTAAGGTGATACCGGTGTAAATACTTGCTTCTCTGGCAGCTACCGGCATGTTAGAGGTATTGGCAATCAAAGTAGTTCTTGCCATCAATGGATTTCCGGATTTCGGGTCCACCAGTTTTGAAAAGTCTTCCAAAACCTGAGTCATTTCATTTCCACGTTCTCCACATCCGATGTAAACGATAATATCTGCATCACACCATTTTGCCAGCTGATGCTGGGTCATGGTTTTACCGGTTCCAAATCCTCCTGGGATAGAAGCAGTACCACCCTTTGCAATTGGGAAAAGGGTATCTAAGATTCTCTGTCCGGTAATCAGTGGCATGGAAGCCGGGTAGCGGTTTTGCGTAGGTCTTGGAACACGAATCGGCCATTTTTGCATTAAGCCGATAGGATGTTCCACACCGGAAGCATCTGTAACAATGACTAAAGTATCCTTTAAAGTGTATTCTCCATTTGGAGCAACGAAAGTTACCGTACCGGAAATGTTTGGTGGCACCATGGATTTATGCACAATGGCAGTAGTTTCCACTGTAGTGGCAATGATGGTGCCGCCTTCTACGATTTCCCCTTCCTTTACTTTCAGGGTAACATCCCATTTCTTTTCCATATCCAAAGAATCCACGCTGATACCTCTGGCAATAAAAGCACCCTGGGAGTCCTTGATGCGGTCTAAAGGCCGTTCGATACCATCAAAAATATTACTGATGATACCAGGTCCAAGAGTGACACAGATGGCATCTCCTGTAGCCACCACTTCTTCTCCCGGTTTTAAACCTGTGGTTTCTTCAAAAACCTGAATGGTAGTAGTATCTTTCGTAAGGGCAATGACTTCCCCTACTAATTTTTCTTCCCCTACCAATACCATTTCAGACATCTTAAATCCGGTATTTCCCTTTAAGTAAATAACGGGGCCGTTAATACCATAAATGATTCCTTTCTTTAACATAAAAGTATCC
>JAFPAZ010000298.1 GCA_017390645.1 Lachnospiraceae bacterium | reverse complement strand
TCTGCCATTAAGGCCAGAACACCCTTTTTCCCAAGTTCAGCGAAGCGTTGTAAATCTGTAACTTCTCCAAATACCGGAGTGTAATCGATTTTAAAATCTCCTGTATGCACAATCACACCTGCCGGTGTATAAATTGCCAAAGCCGATGCATCGGCAATGCTGTGATTTACGCGGATAAATTCAATACGGAAACAGCCTAAATTAATGGACTGCCCATATCTTACCACTTTCGTCTTGGTGCTTCGCATCAGGTTATGCTCTTTTAACTTATGTTCAATGATGCCCATAGTTAATTTCGTGGCGTAAATCGGTATATTTAATTCCTTTAGCACATAAGGTATGGCTCCAATATGGTCTTCATGACCATGAGTAATAACAAGTCCCTTAACTTTTGAAGCATTTTCCTTTAGATACGTAACATCGGGAATTACCAGGTCAATTCCTAACATCTCATCATCCGGGAAGGATAACCCGCAATCCACAACAATAATGCTATCTTCGTACTCAAATGCTGTAATGTTCATTCCTATCTGTTCCAGTCCGCCCAAAGGAATGATTTTTACTCCTTTATTATTTTCTGATTTCAATTTATTTTTTCCTCCTATATTATTTCTACATCTTCTAACAATTCTTCAAACACTTTAGAAAGGGCATGTAATACTGCGTCATCTTCTACAAACTCATAGTATTCTTCCGTCCCTTCTTCCTTTATTTTCTGCATAATATAAGCTTCTTCGTCTTCCTGATCTGATACAAGTAAGTATTCTTTACCATTTAGCTTTGTCTGTTCTAATATTTCAAATTCAACTTTTTCTCCATTTTCAGCTAAAAACGATATCTTATTTTCTGACATTTTTATCTGTTCTCCTTATTGTGCATTCAATGAATCCAAATAGCCACTTAAAATAATGGCAGCTGCAATCTGATCCACATGTTCTTTCCGGTGTTCTCTTCTTACACCCTGTGCCATTAAAACTTTTTCTGCTTCCACTGTGGAAAGCCTTTCATCCCATAATACAACTTCGAGTCCGGTCCGTCTTTCCAAAGATTCTTTAAAATCTTCTACTGCAGCCGCACGTTCTCCAATGGTATTATTCATATTTTTCGGGTAGCCTAACACAATCTTTTCAACCTGATATTCTTCAATGATTTCTTCAATTCTTGCCAAGGTCTGTCTAAGTTTATTTTCTGATTTCCGAGTGATAGTTTCCAATGCCTGGGCAGTCATTTTAAGTTCATCGCTAAGGGCTACTCCAACTGTTTTCGTTCCAAAATCCAAACCTATGATTCGCATATACTTTTCCTTTTATCTTCTGTTTATTTAAATTTCGTATTAATGTAATTTTCTAAAAGTGCTTCAATCAATTCATCCCGTTCTGCCTTCATGATAAGACTGCGTGCATTCTTATGACTGGTAATAAATGTCGGATCACCAGACATAATATAGCCTACAATCTGGGATACCGGATTATAACCTTTCTCAGTAAGTGCCAGATAAACATTATCCAAAATCTCCATTACTTCCGGTTCCTGATCTTTTACAACTTTAAAAAACTGGGTATTATTATTTTCCATTCTTTTCTCCTTATTCACTTATTCACGTACTATCACACTTAAAAATTATGATAATATATATTGTAAATTTTTTCAATACTTTTTTAGAAAGAATGTTTGTGTTAATGCAATCCAAAATTCGCTACTATTCATAGTTGAACAGTAAACGTACAAACAGTACTTGTTAAAGATTATAAAAAGGAATAGAACTCATTTACTGCCATCCCGCTTTTTTTCGGCACCTGATAACGAATGTATCGTTTTGTGTGTCCTACAAAGAATGATTCCCCATTTTCTTCTATTTCTTCTTCAATTAAAATCTCTTTTTCTTCATTTTCGAATAACTTTTCATATTCTTCTTTGTTTTTGTTTCCTAGTTCAATTAAAACCGCACTTCTTTGATTTTTTACCTCTTCCGGTACGGGATTTTCCATTTTCTCTGCTCTGGTTCCTTTTCTTGGAGAAAATTTAAATACGTGCATTTCATAAAACTGAATGTCTTTTAAAAATTCATAGGTAGCTTCAAATTCTTCTTCTGTTTCCCCCGGAAAACCTACAATGACGTCGGTAGTCAATGCAGGTCTGTCAAAATATTTCCGAAGCAGTAACGCCTTTTCTTTAAAATCCTCAGCTTTATAATGTCGATTCATTCTCTTTAGGGTTTCATTACACCCACTTTGTAGGGATAAATGGAAATGTGGACAGAATTTTTCATCCTCTTTTAATTCTTTTACAAATTCCTCTGTAATAATATTAGGCTCTAAGGAACCTAGGCGAATTCTTTTTATTTCTTCTATTTTTGATACTTCCTTAATTAAGTCCAATAAAGAGGTATCTTCTAAATCTTTTCCGTAAGAGGATAAATGAATTCCTGTTAGCACAACTTCTTTATATCCTTCTTTTGCCAGACTGTTAATTTCTTCTAAAATTTGTTCTTTTTTTCTACTTCTTGCTCTTCCTCTGGTATAAGGGATAATACAATACGAACAGAACTGATTGCATCCATCCTGCACTTTAATATAGGCTCTGGTATGTTCTACCTGTTTTTTTAGGGATAGCTCTTCATATTCCTTATTATGAAACAAATCCACTACCTCTGTCCTTTTTTCATGGGTTTCAAAATATTCATTTAAAACAGTGACGATATCTTTCTTTTTATTATTCCCAATCAGGATATCAATCCATTCCGTATTTTCTAATTCTTCTGCCTTTGCCTGAACAAAACATCCCATAGCTACGATAACAGCGTCCGGATTTCTTTTTTTTGCTCTTCGAATCATTTTCATGCTTTTTCTGTCTGCCATATTGGTAACAGAACAGGTATTTATAATATAAACATCTGCCTCCTCTTCAAAGGGCACCATCTGATATCCATCATTTTCTAACATTTCCGTTATTGCGTCGGTTTCATATTGATTTACCTTACATCCTAACGTAAGGGTTCCCACTTTTTTTATCTGATTCATATAATCCTCCATGTTTCTTTTTTCACCTTATATTCTTTCACATTTTCTTCATTTTTCACTAAATTAATTCTATTGTTTTCCATTTTTTCGGTAGTTTTTATATTGACTTTTTAACCTTGAACCTTTACTATATAAACGTAGTTTGACAACGAATAAGAAAGTATCTTTCTTTTCATTGTTTATCAAAAATAAGGAGGAGTTACAATGAAAACAGTAAAAATTTCTTTAAATTCAATCGAGAAGGTTAAGACTTTTGTAAATGAAATCAGCAAATTCGATGCTGAATTCGATTTAGTATCCGGAAGATACGTAATCGATGCTAAGTCTATTATGGGTATCTTTTCTTTAGATATCACAAAACCAATCGACTTAAACATTCATGCATCTGAAGGTGTAGAC
>JAFPAZ010000297.1 GCA_017390645.1 Lachnospiraceae bacterium | reverse complement strand
TTAATACCTCATTAAAATGAAGAAGATCAAGAACCCATACGCAGGACTGGAAGAACAAGGCTACAACTGCTTTGCCTGTTGTCCAAGCAACCCATTCGGCTTGAAAATGGAATTTTACGAAGACGGCGATGACATTGTTTGCATTTGGAATCCCCACCCTAACTTCCAAAGTTGGCTGAATACCCTCCACGGAGGCATCCAGTCCACCCTCATGGACGAACTTGGCGGTTGGGTAGTAAACCGTAAGTTACAAACCGCCGGTCAGACCACACACCTTGCCATGCGCTATCGTAATCCCGTTCCTACCGGAGAAAATATCACTCTCGAAATCCGGGGACGCATCAAGGAAATGAAACGCAACTTCGCCTTTATTGAGGCCTCTTTGAGCCATGACGGCAAAGTTTGCTCTACTTGCGAAATGACTTATTTCTGTTTCCCGAAGGATGTTTCTGCAGAGAAGTTCTTCTTTAAGGGGTGCGAATTGGAGGAAGAGTAATCTATAATATTTACCAGTTGTTGCATATTTTGCAACAACTGGATATTAGGCACACCCAATTTTAATATACTAAACGGCATCAAAATTTTTAATAGAAAAACAATATAAATTTCAAGAATCCACTTCTTTCTTAAAATATTCCCAGATAAACACCATCGCAAGTGTATCCAATTCACAATATGTCAGCAACGCACCTTTTAAAGCTTCCGTCATGCTATCATCCGAAAATTGCAATTTGGAATATGCAGCTAAAGCAGCTCCACCATTAGCAATAGATTCATCATTTTCCAATCCCTCTATGGAATCTTCGGAATTATTCAAATAAGTGGCAATAGGTGGCAATAACTTATAAGGGTTCTTTATGGTCTTGTCATCCTCCTCATATTCTATCCATGCCTTCGGTTTTGTGAGATTCATACTTGGCATCTCTTCCGTACCATATATGAAATGGGAATACTTATCCTTAATAAAATCAGACGAGTTTAAAACAGACGGAAGAACCACCTTAATGGAATAGCTTCCTTTCATCATCGGATGGAAATAGTATTTCAACACGACATCCGCAAGATCCACCATATCCCTTTTTCCCACAAATTCATCCTTACCATCTTTATAATGAGTGATGGATTCTATAAAGGCCTGCAACTCCTCTTTATCTTCTTCATGACTGTTTTCCAGCTGTTTATGAATTTCTCTAAGGATGGTATTCTCGTGATTGGAATACCTGAATATGGTACCTTTGTCCTTATCAAGTTCATTCTTAAGAGCTCTGATAAAATCAAAGTTCGGAAAATGCCCCTTCTCCGTATTTATAAATTGGCCGGCATGAGTGATGCGATAACTTCCATCTTCGTTCAAGTCAACTCTATGATGGGAAAATTGAAAAGCAATTTGTTCGTAAGGTCTCATTCCCTCATAAAAAGGCAAAGCAACCGCACTTGTCTCAAAATCAATGAAATGTAAGGGAAAGTTCCAAGTAGCCATCTCATTCTTTATGCCTTCCACATCAAGATAAACATCACCATCCATATCACAACGATAAGACTCAAGAATTTCCTCATTGCTCGTAGCCACTCCTATTTGCAACCACTTTCTTTCATAGTGGTCCAAACCATTATGTGTTTTATGGGTAGACTCCTTTAAGTCATCCTTTGTCAAACTCTCAATAAAGAATTTACCATCCTTTACCAATTCATCTCTTTTCTTTCCAATATACAATCCCGAAAGATCCTTTATTAATGGTTTTGAAAAATCCTCATCTTTAAATTCAGCCTTTTCCTTCCAACATTCCCGATAACCATCAAGAAGGACAGAATTATCATCCGGCTTCTTATGGAATGGACAACTGAAACACTTGGAACCGATTGAACATTCCGTTTTTTTGTGATTACAATAATGAGCTGCCATCTTTTCCACAAAAGCTTTAAAACCGATTCCTTCCA
>JAFPAZ010000050.1 GCA_017390645.1 Lachnospiraceae bacterium | reverse complement strand
AGGTTCAATACACTTTACAGTACCGGAAACACTTGAATGAATATTGGCAGACACAAAACCACCTGCCTGTGCAATCAATTGACCGACTAAAACCGAATCCCCTTTTTTTACAACCGGGGTTGCAGGTGCACCAATATGCTGACTTAAAGGATATACTAAATCCGATGTTGGCAATATTGGTTGTATTTCCTTGTCTTCGGTTAATTCTTTTCCTTCATAAGGGTGAATTCCACCTTGAAACGTGATCTTACTCATTTCCCTAACCTCTCTTTTCTTCATCAAATGTCTTTGACTAATATATTACAAAAGACTCTTAAATTCAAGTCTAATCCTCAACAATTCACATCACATTCTGTTAATTTTTTTTATTTTTTTGCATATGGAGTATCCCAAAAAACCAATCATCGTTCCTGCGATAATCCCACTAAAAAATAGCATTGGAAAATAATACCAGATTTTTTGATTTTCTAAAACATTGCTTGCAACAATAATCTGTCCTAAATTATGCAATATGCCACCCGATATGCTGACATACATCATAGATATCTTGGTGTAACGCTTTAATACTGACATGCCACCAAGACTCAAAAATGCACCCGCCAGACTAAACAACACCGCAACAAAATTCCCAAATAAAAATCCTGTCAGTATAACACGTAATACCGACAGGCACCAAGCTTCTTTTGTTCCAATTTCATATAAAGCAACCATCACTACTATATTGGCAAGTCCCAGTTTTGCACCCGGAATCCAGGTTATAATCGGAAACCTTGCTTCAAAATAGCTAAAAACCATACTTAGGGACAATAGCATAGCAAGCAACGAAATCTTCTTTGTCACAATACTCCTCCTATCGCACCACTGCATCTATCTCCTGCTTTTCAGCTGATACCTCAACTATAATCTGATTTGGCATACAAATTATCGTTTCACCATTTCTACTAACTTCTCCCTGCTGAATACAGACATGGTTTTCACAAGAAGCCTCTTTCATATAAGCCTTTCTATCCCGAATCACTAAAACATTATCTCCGGGATTTCCATGAATCACAATTTCAGCCTCTACCTCTAAGGACACCTCCTGCACCAATGTACCATTCACATAAATAAGCACCTTGTCCCCTTTCTGCCTTTGCTTTCCCATTATAATAAAGAAAAGCATTGTAAAAGAAGCAATTAATAAAATGATGATAAAAATAACATTTTGTTTTTTATGACTCATGAAATTAATCTTCTCGGAAATTAACCATTAGAGTTTTCGTATCAACATCCACCTCGGATAAAAGCTTTTTGATCTTATCCCTGTCCCATAATATCACATGATATCGTTCTGCAAGTTCTTTCGCCTTGTCCGAAAAATAAATATTAGAAATCATTAATCCCTGTCTGGTTTCATAATGTTTCATAGAACTAATCAAAGAATAAACTTCTCTGTCCGTAATTTCCGAATAACGTACTGCGCCATTCTTAATAGGGTTCTTAAAATGACGCAACCCTACTGCTAATACTTCATTTCCTTTTTTAAATAAAAGATCTACTGTATAACCCTCGTCCAACGGTTTGGTATACATCTTACACTTAAAATGTGCAAAATAATTCTGAATAATGATTTTAAAATCTTCCTTATCCAAAGTATCAATGTTGCACCCTTCTTCTGCCACCGCTTTTCCTTTAGTTTTTCCTTTACCGAATAAATCTGCAAACATAATTCCCACACATCCTATGATTAATATTTTTAAAAACAAGTTTCCTTTTCCGATATAGCGAAAGGCAATGATATAGCCTATGGTAGCTATTACCACCTTAAGTATCGACAGTATTTTATCGACGGATTTTCTCATTGCGTACAATCCCTTCATTTACAAAATCCACTACTTTAACTATACGATATTTCAAAATATATTACAAGAGAAATTTTTTCAATTTTCATTTTTCATTCATTTTGAGCATAAAAAACATATTTATTCCTACATATACATATATCCTTCTCTAATCCCGGTATCACCTTAATGTTTTTCATCTTTTATTATAATCTCTTCTTTGCTTTTATAAATATGGTTTTCAGGCACTACCCCACGTACCATAGAAAGTGGATAAATGTTTGAATTTCTCCCTACTACAGTCCCCGGATTCAATACACTATTGCATCCAACTTCAACATGATCCCCAAGCATTGCACCTACCTTTTTTCTTCCTGTAGGTATCATTTCTTCTCCCTTAATAACCACTTCTGTTTTATCAGCTTTCACATTAGAGGTAACACTTCCAGCACCCATGTGGGCATATGCCCCCAAAACAGAGTCCCCCACATAATTATAATGTGGAACCTGAACGTGATTAAATAAAATTACATTCTTTAGTTCTGTAGAGTTTCCTACTACACAATCCGCTCCCACCAAAACATTCCCACGAATGAATGCTCCCGGTCTAACTTCGGTACCCGGTCCGATAATTAAAGGTCCACAAAGACTTGCAGTTGGTGCTACTGTGGCAGTTTTTGAAATCCAGATATTATCTCCTAAGCGACTGTATTCCTTTTCCGGCAAACTTTTTCCTATCTTTTCAATATATTCTCCAATCTTAGATAATGCTTCCCAAGGATATGTAACACTTTCTAACAATTCCTTCGCAAGGGTTTCATTCAAATCATACAAATCCGAAACTTTTACTTTCATTTTTATATCCTCCTCTTCTTTTACACTTCTGTCTTCTTTTCCTTATAATAAGCCGCTGCATAATCATAATATTTCGACATACTATACTGATTATTTAATTGTTTTACATATACAATTCTACGTTCCACAAAACCATTTAATTTTTCCATATACTCATTTTCTGAAACCAGACCTTCTTCCACTTGTTTTAAACCTTTTTCCCAGCTGGCAGTCAGTTTCGGATCAAGTAAAGAAGCTATAGATGAATTCACTACATCAAAAATCATTTCGCCAAGCAAGGTTGGCGTTACCACCTGAGTTTTTTTATTCAACAGTATATATTTGTCTGTAATTAATTTATTAATAATTTCTGCCCTGGTAGCACTGGTTCCAATTCCGCTGCCTTTAATTTGCGCTCTTAATTCTTCATCTTCAATGAACTGTCCCGCATTTTCCATAGCAAGAATCAGGGAACCGGAAGTATAACGTTTCGGTGGTGTGGTTTCCCCTTCTTTAATCTGAAATCCTTGAATCGGTATATTAGAACCCTTTTTTAATTTGGAAAGTTCCTCTAAAAGACCTACCTCAAATTTTTCTTCCTCCTCTTCCTTCTTTTTAACAAAGGAAAGCTTAGTAACAGGAAGATATCCTTCCTCTTTTAAAATCTTAAAATTTGAAGTAAAACATTCATTACCAATTTTAAAAGTCAAACCAATCTTTTGATATTGTGCCGGCGGATAAAAAATACTTAAAAACCTTCGCACTATCACTTCATATACATTGGCTTTTGTAGGAGAAAGCCCTTTCCATGCCCCCAGTCCCTGTCCTGTAGGAATAATGGCATAATGATCCGAAATCTGTTTATCGTTTACATACCTGTTTTTTTCCAAACCTTTATACTTCCCATTATCAAAAACATCCTTGGCAAGCTCTGAAACTGTTTCATAAGAAATCAACCCTTTTATATTTTTATGAATTTCTTTTGCTACAGCACTAGACAATACTCTGGCATCCGTTCTTGGATACGTAACCATTTTCTTTTCATACAGTTCCTGAACAATTTCCAAAGTCTCATTTGGACTTATTTTAAAGATTTTAGAACAATCATTTTGAAGTTCTGCCAGATTATATAATAATGGTGGATTCTTTTTTTCCACTTTCTTTTCTATCTGTTCAATCACAGCATTTACCGGTGGATTCTGTTCCAACGTTTCAATCAATTGCTTTGCATATTTTTCTTCTTTAAATCCATTTTCTTTATATAAATATGGAGAATTTTCAAACATAGAACCCGGAGTCACTTTCCATTCTCCGGTGATTTTAAAATCTTTTACTAAACCATCTGCCAGAACACGATAAAAAGGAACCTTTACGAAATCTCGGATTTCCCGTTCTCTCTTTACAATCATTCCTTGAACACAGGTCATAACCCTTCCCACTGCAATCACAGGACCTTTATTCAAATTCAAATACTGTCTCATGGAATATCCATATTTTAATGTCAAAAGTCTGGAAAAATTAATTCCCATTAAATAATCTATCTTTGCTCTTAAAAAAGCTGCACAGGCGAGATTATCATACTCACTGATATCTTTTGCATTTTTGATTCCTCTTAAAATTTCTTCTTCTGTTTGCGAATCAATCCATACACGTTTTTTTGTCTTTCCTTTCACGCCTGCCATCATATCAACCAGCCGGTAAATATACTCTCCCTCCCGGGCAGAGTCAGTGCAAACATAAATAGTATCAATATCCTCCCTTGTCAGCAAACTTTTCACCGTATTAAACTGGTCTTTCACATTCGGAATTACTTCATATAAAAAAGTTTCCGGCAAGAAAGGTAAAGTCTTTAACTCCCATTTTTTTAAATTTTCATCATATTTTTCAGGATAACTCATAGAAATCAAATGACCTACACACCATGTAACAACGGTATTCTGCGATTCCAGATAACCATTTTTCCTTGTTGCATTTATTTTCAAAGCTTTTGCAAATTCCTGAGCTACACTTGGTTTTTCCGCAATAAATAATGATTTCAATTACTTCTTTTCTCTCCGTTTCATATAATGTTCAAGTCCTCTTTGTCTCAATTTACAAGAAGGACACTCTCCGCATCCTGATCCAATTACCCCGTTATAACAAGTAAGGGTTTCTTCCCGAATCAAGTCAAATACCCCTAGTTGATCTGCAAGTTCCCATGTTTCCTCTTTATCTATCCACATAAGAGGAGTTATAATTTCAAAATGATAGTCCATAGCCAAATCCAGGGTGGTAACCAAAGATTTTATAAATACATCCCTACAGTCCGGATATCCGCTAAAATCACTTTGGGATACACCTGTAATGATATCATGAATACCATGCTGTTTTGCATAAACTGCCACAAAACTAAGAAACAACAAATTACGACCATCTACAAAACTGTTCGGTGTGCCTTCCTTTGGTGCTTCCTTATCCACCGCAATATCTGCTCTTGTCAAGGAATTCGGAGCCAGCTGATTTAACAGGTTCAAATCCATAATATGATGCTTGATTTCGTATTTCTTACATATCGTCTTGGCACATTCTAATTCCATAATGTGCTTTTGCCCATAATCAAATGAAACAGCAATCACTTCTTCATATCTGGCCTTTGCCCAAAATAAACAGGTAGTACTGTCCTGACCACCACTAAAAACAACTACTGCTTTTTTTTTCTCTTTCATGGTAAACCTCCATTTTTGTTTTTCCAATATTGTCTTATTATGACACTAAAGTCAAAAAGACAATTTTCAATATCTCATGCTCTATTTACAGTCATAAATAATTTATTCTGTAATTCTGTATTTTCCTGAAATGCTCCACGGAATGTTGTAGAAAGTGTTTTTGCAGAAGTTTTCTTAATTCCCCTCGCCGTCATACAGCTATGGCTGGCCTCAATGATAACAGCAACATCCTCAGATTCAATAATTTTACTCATAACATAGGCGATATCAGAACCAATCCGTTCCTGTAATTGGAGCCTTTTCCCTACCATATCTGCAATTCTTGCAATCTTACTTAATCCTATGATTCTTTTCTTTGGTAGGTAAGCAACTGTCACCTTCATGTCATACATCAATGCCATGTGGTGTTCACAATAGCTGAAGATTTCTATGTCCTTTACCACTACCATATCTTTGGAGTCATTATAATAATCTTCTTCCTCAAAGGTCTTATCAAACATTTTTACAATATCATCATTACTGTAATTCATTCCTTCAAAAACTTCTTCATACATTCTTGCCACTCTTTTCGGAGTGTCTTTTAATCCTTCTCTTTCCGGATCATCTCCTAATGCTTTTAAGATTTCTTTTATATGAAATTCTATTGCTTCTTTATCGATTGCCATATTATCCTCCTATACCCCTTTCTTTTCCGGATCCCAGATGTACTTATGCATTTGTAACTGAAGATTTATGCCATTTAATCTCTCTTTCTTCATTAATTCCACCATATCTGCAGGAGACAATTCTCCAAAAGCTGTACTAAGATATACCTTTGTAATATCTGTAAGTCGATATTGTTTTATTACAGATAGTGCCTGATAAAAATCTTCTTCGCTTTTACATACAAATTTCACAGTATCCTTATTGGTAATATATTTGTAATTCTCTACTAACATAAAAGAATTCATTTCGCTGCCACTTAATTTATAATCCAAGGTGAAACTTGGAGCATTTTTTTCAAAGATAAAAGAACCAATATCCACACTTCCATTTGTTTCTATTTCCACATTCAGCTCATCATCTTTTGCTAAAAGTTTTAATAATTCCCCGATTTCATTTTGCAACAGTGGTTCCCCTCCGGTAATTGTTACATTATTTATCCCTGTTGACTTCACCCATTCATAAAGTTCCTCTTTTGTTTTATATTGAAACGGAGTATTTTCCTGATTCGCCCATTTCGTATCACAATAAGTACAATTTAAATTGCATCCTTTCATACGGATAAAACAGGCAAGCTGCCCTGCTTTTTGCCCTTCCCCATTAATACTGACAAAAGTTTCCACAACTTCAAGCATCGTCTTTCTCCTATTCTTCATAACTAGCACAATTATTGGGTGTTTCATATACTGTGGCTCTCTTTACCTTATATCCCTTCCCAGCCATCTTAGAATAAAAGTATTTTGAAAAATTCTCTGCCGTAGGCCGAAATGGTACCAGAATCATTTGGAATCCTTCTTCTCTTAACGCCTTTTCAAGACTTTCCTTAAGCGTTCCTTCTTCTACAATAAAGGTATGATCTAAAGCATCCGTTTCCTTTTTCAAGTCTTTCTTTAATTTTGAGAAATCAACTAACATACCTCTTGTCTGACCCTGTTCTTCTAAATTATCTGCCGCAACTTCAATGACAACCTTCCATCGGTGTCCATGAATATTACTGCACTTTCCTTCATAACCAGACAGAAAATGAGCACTATCAAATTCTGCCCTTGTTGTTAAAATATACATATAATCCTCCGTTTCTAATTCAAAACAAAAAAGTGACATATTCCATCACTGAAAATGTCACACAAAACAAAACACAAGAAATTCCTTTTCTTATGCCCTAGTTTTGTTTTACGACAGGATGGTACAAACGAACTGTCAATCATCTGATTTTCATATTATGAGTTGGTGTCAAAAGGTATTTTGACATCATGATACCTATGAATTGCTCCGCACTTTGTGCTCGCACAATTCTAAAACAACTCATACTTACACCATGTTAGCATTTCTTTTTCTCCTTGTCAATGTGTCAATCGAAGTATGGCTTCCTGATATTTTTCCATACGCTTCTCGTCTGTCTTTGTGATGTCAGACAACCGCGAGCTATCACTATTATGTTTTAGATCAGCGAGTTTTACTTTTACCGCTATTTCGCTGGATTTTATCCGCTCTAAATAATCCATGTAGTCTTCTCCCCTACCTTTTGTAAGCAGCATTATATTATGAATCACGGTTTCACTGATTCCTTCCTGCCTTAATTTTTCTGCTGAAACATCTGTATCCTCTATTACATCATGCAATAAAGCTACACAAATGCTTATCTCATCTTCCATTTGTTCAGCTAAATGAATAGGATGAAATATATAGGGAATTCCTGCTTTATCTACCTGCCCATGGTGTGCCTCATATGCTATTTTCATTGCCTTTTTTATCATTGGAGTATATTTCATGTTTTCTCTCCTCTTTCTTTTTTCATATTAGGTAATTGCAAAACTATAATATTTTATGTGAAAGTGATTCTTTTCCTTAAGTTATTCCTTTAAACAGCCTAAATCCACCGTAAAATCATGGTCAACAAGACAAAAGGCGCAAAGGGAAGTTCCATATGTTTCTTCTTTTTTCCGATACTTACATAGAAAAAAAGAAAGAACATAGCAACACTTACGATTCCAAAAATATCATAACCAAGAAATAACCCCAACACAAAAACAAGTTTTACATCCCCCATACCTATCCCTGAAGGATTCAGCATTTTCATACATAAAAACATAAAAAAAACTACCAAAGCTGCTATTACATTTTCTTTCACTGGAATTTTAAAATTTGGATATAAAAAATTTAAGCAAAACATGCCTAACCGGACAAGAATCATAAAAATCAGAATCGAATTATAGATTTTTCTTTCTTTCATATCATGATATGCTATCAGAATCATAGACCCATACAATACAATAAAATTAAATATTTGAATAAAAACATCTCCCCTTAAACCATCTTTTTAAACCGAAAAACAAAACATACATATTACAAAGCACATTTCTTTCCCTATTTTTTTTACGAAAAGAAATGCACTTTGTATCACCATCACATTATGACAAAAAATTCTAACGTAACTTATACTTATCTACGTTCTGTTTTTCTCTTAAATTCCTAAAATCTTCTTAACAGTATCTAACATTTCTGTCTTATCACAAACAGTATCATGTAATACTTCTGCATTTCTGATATCTTCAATGGCCTGCGGAACTTTAACCTTAGCTAAAGAAGATAATTCATCTACCAATTCAAAATCTGATTTCGCATCATATGCTTCATCAATGGCGTTCATAACACTGCGTGTAAACTTAAACGGACTTGCTGTGGAAGCAATGATTGTCTTAGCGGTATCCTTGGTATCTGCAAGATATTTATCATACACTGTAGCTGCAACTGCAGTATGCGTATCTAAAATGTAACCATCTGATTCATATACCTTCTTGATCGTAGAAGCTGTTTCTGTTTCTTTTGCATAGTTTCCATAAAATTCAGCAAGTTGAGCCTTCATTTCATCTGAAATACTGTATTTTCCTTCTTTTACCAGGTTCTCCATTAATTCTTTGTTTTTATTGGAATCACAACCGGCAATCTTATATATTAATCTTTCTAAGTTACTTGAGATCAAAATATCCATAGATGGAGAAGTGGTTAATATAAATTCTCTGTTTCTGTCATAGCAACCTGTACTGAAGAAATCATATAAAACCTTATTATCATTAGAAGCACAGATAAACTTAGCAACCGGAAGTCCCATTTCTTTCGCATAATAAGCTGCCAAAATATTACCAAAGTTTCCAGTTGGAACCACGACATTTATCTTTTCGCCATCTTTAATTTCGCCCTGAGCCAATAATCTCGTATAAGCATAAACATAGTAAACAATCTGAGGTACCAGACGTCCAATATTAATGGAATTTGCGGAAGAGAACTGGTATCCTGCGGCATCCATCACTTTTGCAAGTTCCTTATCAGAAAACATATTTTTAACACCAGTCTGGGCATCATCAAAGTTTCCATGAATACCAACTACATATGTATT
>JAFPAZ010000296.1 GCA_017390645.1 Lachnospiraceae bacterium | reverse complement strand
TAAATATAAGGAAAAAAGAAAATCCGGAACAATATAATGAAACGGGATATCTGGTACAATGGGAAAAATATCAAAAATGGCTTTCTTGTACCTTAAACCGGAAATTGGTGATTCTAGAATTAGGAGAAGGCTTTGAGTGTCCGTCATTGTTTCGATGGCCATTTGAAAAAACAGTTTTTTTTCATCAAAAAGCCAAGTTGATTCGTGTTAATGAAAAATTATGGCAAGTTGGAGAGGAAATTAAAGAAAGAGCAATTAGTGTTCCAATGAATGCAAAAGATTTTTTGACAGAATTTGAAAAACATATTTGTGAAAAATGATAAGATATGATATGATATGATAGACTATATGTAAGGAGGGATTATTGTGGCAAAAGAAAACGATGATTCTTTAGAATTTGACTTTAATGACTTGGATTTAAATGATTTTGACTTAGATTTTGGTGTTCCTGTAAATGAGAATGTTGAAAAAGAGAGTGCAGCAGATCATACAGAACATAAGAATGCAGATGTACTATCAGAATCAGAAACTACAGAGGATGAACCTGATATTGGAGAAGTAGACGAGTCATTATTTGATGAATTTGATGTAGATAGTCTTTTGAATGATTCCGGAATGGAGTCTGAAGAAGATATACATAATGAAGTCACTGCTTCACCGCAGGAAGAAACGCCGGATAAAGAAGTTGATTTAAAACCATCACAGGAAGAAGAGAACAATGATTTTGATGATTTGTTTGCTCTTTTAGGAATGGGAGACGTGGATGAACAGGAAATTTTCTCATCCATGATGGATTCTATTCCGGATTCCGATGAAGAGGTTAAAAATCCTGATTATGTCATGGATGATGAGATAGAAGACATAAAAGAAGAAAAGCAATCATCCGGTGCTTCCATGAATGACATTTATTCAGATGTTCTAGGAACAGTAGGCGATTTGGCAGATAAAGAAGCAGAAGAACAGTTATTAAATGAATTAAGTGAAATTGAGGATAGATCTAATTCAAAGAAAAAGTCCAAGAAAAATAAAAAACAGAAAAAAGCGATAAAAGAAAAGAAAGATGTATCTGTTTTGTTGTTTGGTGAAGAAGATCCGGAAACAGAAGAAGAAAAGCTGGCACGGGAGAAAAAAGAAGCACAAAAGGCAAGTAAGAAAGAAGCCAAGAGTCAGAAAAATGAAGCAAAGAAAAAGCTTGCTGAGGAGAAGAAAAAACAGGCGAAAGAGCAGGCACGATTAAAGAAAGCAAAAGAACTAGAAAGCATGGATCCGGAAGATTTAAAACCGGTAAATAAGACAGCTTTGCTTATTAGTGTCGGTGTATTTTGTGCTATTGCAATATTTATTATAATAGGAACCACGATTTTTCATTATGCATTAACCATAAGAAAGGCTTCTGATTATTTTGATCGTAAGAAGTATGACATGGCATATGAAGAAATTATTGGTGTGGAAATTAAAGAAGATGATGAAGAATTAAGAGACAAGATATATACGGTAATGTATGTGGAACGTGCATATTTATCGTACAATATTTATGTAGATATGGGAAGTTATGATAAAGCGTTAAATATGTTGTTATCAGGACTTGAAAAATACGATGAGTATTATCCTCAGGGAATGGCGCTAGGAATCGAAGAGGATATGGATTATTGTAGAAACAAAATAGTGAATGCATTATATGATGATTATGGTATGAATTTAAACGATGCTTATGATATGATAGCGCTAGATAATACAGAGTACCAGATTCAGATTATAGAAAAATCGAAAGAATTTAATTTAAAAGAATAAAATTTTGAATATGTCTCCAGGAAAGGAAATCATAAGATGATAGCAATTATTGATTACGATGCAGGAAATATTAAAAGTGTAGAGAAGGCTATGAATTATTTGGGACAGGAAGCTGTTATTACGAGAGACAGGGATGTTATTTTAGCCAGTGACAAAGTAATATTACCTGGAGTGGGTGCCTTTGGGGATGCAATGGAGAAAATAAAAGAATATCATCTTACTAATGTAATTTATGATGTGGTTGAGCAGAAAAAACCATTTCTCGGTATTTGTCTTGGGTTGCAGTTGCTGTTTGAAAGCAGTGAGGAAAGCAAAGGTGTAGCAGGTCTTGGTATTTTGAAGGGAGATATAGTAAGAATACCTGCAAAGCAGGGACTGAAGATTCCTCATATGGGATGGAATACGATTCAGGTGAAAGAGGATGCGACTTTGTTTCGGGGAATTTCGAAGGATGCCTATGTTTACTTCGTACATTCCTATTATCTGAAAGCGAAAGAAATAGAGGATGTGGCAGCTACTACATTCTATTCTACGGAAATTCATGCAGCAGTGGAACATGACCAGGTATTTGCCTGCCAGTTTCATCCTGAAAAAAGTGGAACTGTAGGATTAAAAATATTGGAAAATTTCGTTTCATTATAGTAAGAATGGAGGAAAAAGAAAGATGCATACCAAAAGAATTATTCCATGTCTTGATGTCCATGCTGGAAGAGTAGTAAAGGGTGTAAATTTTGTGAATTTGAAGGATGCGGGTGATCCGGTTGAGATTGCAGCAGCTTACGATAAAGCAGGAGCAGATGAATTGGTTTTTTTAGATATTACTGCATCCAGTGATGCCAGAAATATCATGATTGATATGGTAAAACGAGTAGCAGAGACGGTTTTTATTCCTTTTACTGTAGGTGGTGGTATTCGTACAGTAGATGATTTTAAAGCTATTTTACGAGAAGGTGCGGATAAAATCTCTATTAATTCTTCTGCCATTAATAATCCAACGCTGATTTCAGAAGCTGCAGATAAGTTCGGAAGCCAGTGTGTTGTAGTAGCTATTGATGCAAGAAGAAGGGAAGATGGCTCAGGATGGAATATTTATAAAAATGGTGGAAGAGTGGATGTAGGAATTGACGCTGTGGAGTGGGCAATGAAGGTAAATCAGCTTGGAGCAGGTGAAATTCTACTTACCAGTATGGACTCAGATGGAACGAAAGCGGGATATGATTTGGAACTTACAAGATTGATTTCTGAGAATGTATCGATTCCTGTTATCGCTTCTGGTGGTGCTGGTACGAAAGAACATTTTTATGAAGCATTAACGGAAGGAAAAGCAGATGCAGCTTTGGCTGCCTCTTTATTCCATTATAAAGAATTAGAGATAAATGAATTGAAGAGATATTTAAAGAACCGAGAAGTGGAAGTTCGGTTGGTGTAGTTGAAGGAATCCAAATAGAAAAACGGATACCCCTTAAATAGATAAGGTAAATAACCAAAATCTATTTAGGGGGATTTTTTATATCGAAATATCTGGAGATTTTATGACTTCGCTAAAAAAATAAAATACACGATGTGTAAGTGATAAATTTCACAATCACACATCGTGTAATAATTTAAGAATTTTCTATTTTTTCTTTTGCAGCTGAAAGCATCAATTTAATACGATTTAATTGGTTTACTTCGCTGGCACCCGGATCGTAATCTACAGCAACGATATTTGCATCCGGAAAGGCTTGTCGAAGTGATTTAATTACGCCTTTACCTACAACGTGGTTTGGAAGACAGGCAAATGGCTGGGCACAGACAATGTTCTCGGCACCTTGATGAATCAATTCGATCATTTCTCCTGTCAGGAACCAGCCTTCTCCGGTTTGGTTTCCGATAGATACGAATGGTTCTGCATATTCAGCAAGTTTGCTGATTGGTACAGGAGAAAGAAAATGTTCACTTTTACTTAATTCATTCTTCATTGTCTTGCGGTAGGTTTCTAGTATCCAAATAATGGTATTTGAAATAGTTGCAGTTTTTTTGCTCCGTCCTAAGTACTCGTGTTTGAAATTGTTGTTATATGCACAATAATGGAAAAAGTCTAATAAATCTGGCATAACAGCTTCTACTCCTTCATTTTCCAATAAATCAACAAGGTTATTATTGGCAGAAGGTAAGAATTTTACAAGGATTTCTCCTACAATACCAACCCGAGGCTTTTTCTCGTTAGTAATCGGAAGAGAGTCAAAGTCTTTAATGATTCCTTTGATATTTTTATGAAATTCTCGTTTGGAGCCGGTTTTAGCCAAAGATTGTTTTACTTTTTCATTCCATTTTTCATAAAGGGCGTTGGCAGAGCCTGGTTCTTTTTCGTATGGACGCATCCGATATAGTACTCTCATAAATAAATCGCCATAAACAAGAGCCTGAACAACCCGATTTAGCATTTTAATGTTAAACTTAAAACCTGGATTTGATTCTAACCCTCCGGCGTTGACGGAAATTACAGGAATTTGTGGCATTCCGGCCTTTTCTAACGCTCTTCGAATGAATCCGATATAGTTTGAGGCACGACAGCCACCACCGGTCTGGGTAACAGCAACGGCTACTTTGTTCAAATCATATTTTCCACTTAAGAGAGCTTTCATAATCTGACCCACCACAATCAAAGAAGGGTAGCAGGCATCATTATTAACGTATTTTAAACCAATATTTAT
>JAFPAZ010000295.1 GCA_017390645.1 Lachnospiraceae bacterium | reverse complement strand
CTGCAAAGGAGAAAACAATGTCAAAAGTAAAACCATTTTTATGTGTAAGACCAAATAAGGAAGTCGCAGACCAGGTAGCAGCACTTCCATATGATGTATATAACCGTAAGGAAGCAAAGGAAGTAGTCTCCAATGCCCCTTTGTCTTTTTTAAGAATCGACCGTGCAGAAACGAATTTCGATGACAGCGTAGATACTTATGCAGACGAAGTTTATTTAAAGGCAAGAGAACTATACGAAGAAATGCTAAAAAAAGGTGTGTATGAAAAAGACAATGAGGAATCATACTACATTTATGAACTGACTATGAATGGAAGAAGCCAGACAGGCCTTGTTGCCTGCGCCGCCATTGATGACTATGTAGGCGAGGTAATCAAGAAACACGAGAATACCAGAGCGGATAAGGAAGTAGACCGTATTCGTCACGTAGATACCATGAAGGCCCAGACAGGTCCTATTTTCCTTGCCTACCGTGCCAATGAAGTAATTAATAAGGAAGTGGCAAAGGCACAGGAAACAGCACCATTATATGATTTTGTTTCAGAAGATGGAATTGGTCACAGAGTATGGAAGATTTCAGAAAAGGAAAGTATAACAAACATACAGACTGCTTTTAGCGGTATTTCTGAAATCTATATTGCAGACGGACATCACAGAGCAGCTTCCGCAGTAAAGGTAGGTTTAAAGAGAAGGGAAGCACATAAGGACTATAACGGCACAGAAGAATTTAATTATTTCCTGTCTGTTTTGTTCCCAGACGAACAGCTTATGATTATGGATTATAACCGTGTGGTGAAGGACTTAAATGGCTATACCAAAGAAGAATTTTTTAATGTTATCTCTCAAAACTTCACGGTAGAAGAAAAAGAAGAGGCAGTTTCCCCTGCCAAAAAAGGTACGTTTGGAATGTATTTGGAAGGAAAATGGTATTTACTAACTGCAAAACCGGAACTTTGTTCTAAAGATCCGGTGGATGGACTTGATGTAGCTATTTTGCAGAATTATTTATTAGATCCGGTACTAGGAATCAAAGATCCGAAAACAGATAAGAGGATCGATTTCGTAGGAGGAATCCGTGGACTTAAGGAATTGGAAAAAAGAGCCCAAAGCGACATGAAATTAGCTTTCTCTATGTACCCAACTTCCATCAGTGAGTTGTTTGCAGTGGCAGATGCAGGAAGATTAATGCCACCAAAGTCTACCTGGTTTGAACCGAAATTAAGAAGTGGTATCTTTATTCATGAAATTGAAGACTAAAAAGGTATGTAACAGCTATAAATAATGGAATTACAAGGCCGGAGATTAAGGGTGGCCGGTTATTATGAAAACAGTTACATAAGAGATTTGATTGAATGTTTTATGAGGGTAGAGGGAAACGAAGTTTGTAAAAAAGAAAGAAGGTGAGTTAAGTGGCACAGGCAGTGAAAAAAGGTATAGAAATCAATGAAAAGACTTCTGTATTTAAGCTTGGATGGCCGATTTTTGTGGAAGCCTTTCTGGCAATACTAATCGGAAGTGTAGATACCCTGATGTTAGGAAAATACTCAGAAACGGCACCTGCAGCAGTAGGAAATGCCAATCAGATTCTGAATCTTCTAACCTTGATGTTTAATATTATTGCAGGTGCTACCGGTGTGATTGTTGCACAATACTTAGGTGCAAAACTCATAAAAAAAATCAGTGAAATTTATTCTGTAGCGATTTTTGTAAATTTGATATTAAGCGTTTTTATCAGTCTGATTATTTTTATTTTTAGCGAACCGATTTTCCGACTGATGCAGCTAGAGGAGCCGCTGATTCCGGAGGCTAAGATTTACCTGCAGTTGTTAGGCGGTTTTATCTTTCTGCAGGCAATATTCAGTGTGTTTAGCCAGATTTTACGAAGTAATGGTTTGACACAGGTGGGAATGTATACTTCCCTGGCTGTAAACGTGGTTAATATTGTTGGAAATTACTGTTTCTTGTATGGGCCGCTGAAATTTTTAAATTATGGGGTAAAAGGTGTAGCGATTTCCAGTGTGGTAAGCCGTGTCATTGCCCTTGGGATTGTCATTGTTTTCTTTCATAAAAAAGTAGAGGGACAGATATCCACGAAATATCTAAGACCGTTCCCAAAAGAAACCCTAAAGAAAATGGTTTCCATTGGAATACCTACTGCCGGGGAAAGCATATCTTATAGTATTTCACAGCTTTTAATTATGTCCATTGTAAATACTATGGGGTTGGTAGCTACGAATACCAAAATATATGCCTCCACGATTTCAAACTTCTCTTATTTGTACTCTGTTTCTGTTGCCCAGGCCACCATGATCATTACCGGTCATCTGGTAGGGGCAAAAAAAGAGGATGCTGCATATAAGAGGGTATTAAAATCCCTTGGTTCTTCCCTTGTAATCTCTGTGTCCATTGCTGTCATCAGCTTTTTGATTAGTGATTTTACCTTTCCGTTTTTTACAGAAAATGCTGAAATTATCAAGCTCGGACAT
>JAFPAZ010000049.1 GCA_017390645.1 Lachnospiraceae bacterium | reverse complement strand
GGTTACATATCTAATCAGAACAGAATCATTCGAAAAATCATGTTGTGGCAATATCCTTTGTGGCAACATCAAAAATTTATACAAAATGAGGTAAAGATAAATGGCGATATTAAAAATTCTGATTATGGCGTTGGTGCAGGCGGTAACTGAATTTATGCCTGTCAGCAGCAGGGGGCATTATATATTGTTACGGGAGTTATTAAATTACAAGGAACCAGGGGTATTATTTGACCTGTTTTTGCATTTTGGTGCTTTTATTGTAATATGTTTGGTGTATCATAAGGATGTATTTGGAATTATGATAGAAGGTGGAAATTTCCTTATAATTAAAATCCGAAATTTCTTTCTTTTTATTTCACAAAAGGTATTAAAAAAGAGTGTTACATATGACCAATTAGAAAGTAATTCAGTGCAAAAACTTGCGATTTCACTTATGATTAGTTTTGTTCCATTTTGCATTGCCGGATTTATTTTCAAGGAAAAGGTGGATGCCTGGGACCAAAATTTGCTTTATAGTGGAATTGGAATGTTACTTACTGCCTTTTTCCTGCTTTCTTCTGATTTTAAGAAAAAGGGAAAAAAGAGTTTGAAAATGATGACATATAAAGATGCCCTTGTAATAGGTATTTTTCAGGCTTGTGCTATCTTTCCTGGGTGTTCCAGACTTGGAATGTGTCTTGTAGGAGCAAAATTGATAGGGATGGAAAAGAATACTTCTATAAAATATTCTTTTTTGCTTTATCTTCCAAGCTGGTTTGTAGCAACCCTATATAAATGTATTGTGAAAGATTATACTTCCTTTAGTGTTGCTCTTCCAGGAGCAGTAGTAGGATTTTTGGGTTCTATTATTTTAAGCTTTTTTGCTTATAAAATGGTATCTGTATATCTTAAAGATAAAAAATATAAATATTTTGCATTATATAGCGGGGTGGCAGGTGTATTATCCCTTATCTGCCATTTCGTATTTGTTTAGTTAGGAGTTATAAAAATGACACAGAGTAAGAAAAAGACTTCCGGTAAGTCAGGGACTAGTAATAAAAAAACGACCCAAAAACCGGCAACAAAGAAAACGCAAAGTCAAAAAAATAGTGGAAAGAGAACAAACAGCACTGCCTCAAAAGGACAGAACAAATCCAGACAAAATACTTCTAAGCAGGTAGAAAATGAAGTGACTTATTACGGAGAAATTATACTTTGGATTATCGCAGGAATCTGTATATTTGTATTTTTAAGTTCTTTTGGAATTTGTGGTAAAGTAGGAAATAACATTAGTGGTTTCTTTTTTGGTGTATTTGGAATTCCACAGTTTATTATGCCTTTTGTATTCTTTTTTGTTTCAGCTTTTTTGGTATCCAATGCTTTTCATTTTCAGGCAGTGAAGAAAGTAGGTTATACTTTTTTACTATCCATATTTGTAAGTGCATTTTTCCAAATGTTTGTAAGTATGGAACCGGAATCAGCGAAAGCAGCTTTTGAATATTCTAAAAGCCATAAATGGGGTGGCGGTTTTTTTGGAGGAGGTATTGTTAAATTCCTGGCAGAATATTTAGGTGTGGTAGGAACCTTTTTAGTGGTAGTAATTGCGATTATTATCTTTACAGTACTTACCATGGAAAAATCTGTGATTAAAGTAATGCATACCGGAAGTCGGAAAGTGGTGGAAGGTGCAAAGAAACTGCAAACTTCATTAGAAGAAGAGAGTGCCAGAAATGAACTAGAAAGAGCCAGGGCGAAAAAGGGAAAGAAAGATTTATATCATTCTATGAAAGTATATGAAACCACAGAACCAGAGGAAGAAGAGAATACGAAGGGTATTTTGGGGAAAAAGAAATCCAGATCTGCTATTGAAGAAATTACCATGGAATACCAAATGGAGGAAACTCCAAAGAATAAGAGCATTCATGAAGTGGACATGAGACGTAAGAAGGAAAGTATTCATGAAGTGGGCATGAGCCTTAAGAAGGAAAGTATTCATGAAGTAGATATGAGTCCTAAGAAGGAAAGCATTCATGAAGTGGACATGAGCCCTAAGAAGGAAAACATTCATGAAATGGAAGTGAGTCAGAAATCTATGGATAGAGCCCCTTCTATCTTTGATAAATTGGAACAGGAAACTACGAAAGAATTAGAACCAATTGCTGAAATGAAAGAAGGAAATCCGAAGAAGGAAGAAAACGGGTGGAGAGAAACCATAGTGGCAAAGCCTCAAATGGTGGAACTACAG
>JAFPAZ010000294.1 GCA_017390645.1 Lachnospiraceae bacterium | reverse complement strand
GTTGCCTCTTTTGAAAACATATCTATAACATCATGAAAAATTGTACCTAACTGCATGCTGTTAACCTTGTATTCTTCTCTTTCTTTTAATTCCAGCCCATATCGCACAAAATAAGAAAAGGGACATTCAGCATATCGTTCCAGCAGGGAAACACTATAATTTTTGTATAACTCATAAAGCTTACCTGCTGTTTCTTTTTCCAAACCTAACTCTTCATTTTTATATTGCTTTCCCTGTATCATAAGAGATAAAATTCTTTTTGCATCCTCTCTTTCATTTAAAAAGCCATAAAGCAGGGCAAGTTCTTTTTCCTCTTCTTTCGTGAGAGAATCTTTTTTCCAAAGTAACAAAAACCTTTCAAGAAAATGTTCTAACGTAAATTCTCCTTTTGGTTCCACATTTTCTATCACGGTAATTTGTGGAAAGATTTTCTTTAAACGTGATAATACATAAGATGTTCTTAAGCTGCCTTGATCCCTTCCCGTCTTGGAAAAAGACAGGTAAAGCTTCTCACTTGGTTTGCTTAGGCACAGATACAGGTAATATTGTTCAAAAAAGGTCTGTGTTTTCTGGTTAAATGCCAGTTCTAGTCCTTTGTCACCAATGCTTTGTCTTTCCATGTCATTGAAAATTCCGGAATTTTCCTTACTCGCTGGCACAATTCCATCGTTCATATGCAAAAAGAACAATACCTTTATATTACTAATTCTGGTTCGTTGCATATCTCCAACAATAACCTGATCCAGACTCGGCGGAATCACTCCAACAGAAATCCCGGAAAAACCTGTTTCTAATATCTGCCTTACTTCCTTTAGCGGAAGTTCTTGCTCTCCCAATATGGTTACCATTTCATCAAAAAGCTCCATTACTTTTTTGTAGAGCTTACTATCTGCCTTAGCCTTGGCTATCTCTCCCTTATTTTCCAAGACTTCACAACGCTTACGAATCCTTTCATACATCTCATGATTTACTATAAAATCATATAATGCTTTTACTATTTCTCTTACCGTAACATGTTTTTTACCAATTGCTTCTTCTAATTGTGAAACCTCATCTATCAAAATACTACGTATTTCATTGATTTTTTCTAAAGAATCCTCCTGCATGTATCTGAGTCTTCTTTTAAACTCTCTTTGATACCTGTTTTTTCCACGTATTCCGGTAGCAAGAATATAGTTTTCCAATTCCTCCACCTGACTAGAATCAAGCCGTGAAATTCCCGATTTTAAATATAAAAAAACAGACTCATAAGAATAGTTTTTTTCTATCATTTCCAGTACGCCTAAAATTCCTGTCATCAATGGATGCTGGCTGTATTGCTGATTTTGATCAAAAAAGAATGGAATATCCAGCTTTGTAAAAATGCTTTCTACTTCCTTCCGACTACCTTCCAAATCACCACAAATAACCGCAAAATCACGATAATGATAATGATTACTACGTACCATCCGGGCAATGGTTTTCGCCGCAAAATCCATTTCCTCTTTCGGGTTCATCACAGAAACCAGCTTGATATCCTTTGTCTCTTCCTCCCATGTAGTAAAGGGATACTGAAACAAACTCCTCTCCAAATTTAACAATTCCTTAGAATCCTGAAAACGATATGGTGTATTTAAATAGGTTTCCTTTATTTCTCCCCCACGGCGGATTGCCAATTCTTTTAATTTGGTAGCTGCAATTTTACTAAAATAAAAAAGTTGATGTTCCTTTACCTTTCCTTTTATTGTCGCTTCCTCCATAGTTAAGGTGCATACTATTTTCTTTACATATTTCATAAGCTGATCTAATAAAGTATATTGTATTGGCGTAAATCCGGTATAGGAATCCAAATAAATGGTCGCCCCCTGTAACATTTTTGAACCAGGAATCAGATTTCCTAATTCATAAAGAATTTGTTCTCCCACCAGATATTTTCCTTCTACTTCTTTTAAAAAAGCTTCATAAATCAAGGCAAGATCTTTGCATTTATAACATAATGCACTTCCCTCTCCCAATCTTTCACTCATAGTAAGAATTTTTCCCGGTGTTACTTCGTATTGTACAAACTCACTGAGCATGGATTTCATTTTGTCAATAAATCCGGCGGAAGAAAAAGAACCGGTAAAATAACATAACTGCTTCTTATTTTCTTCTAATACTTTCCGAAGCATCATATTCATTCCAATTTCAGAAAGCATTTCTTTCGTATCCACACATTGTTCATCAAAAATTCGATAAGCAAGACGGTGAAAACTTAAAATATCTATGTTCATTGCCCCTTTGTTCGGATGCATCAAAATAATCTCCCGCTGCATCTGCATGGTATATTGCTCCGGCACTACCACAAAATACTTTTGTTCCGGATGCTTTACTGCTTCCTGAATCAAAGACTCCATCAAATAACGCGTCTTTCCATATCCACTTCTTCCGAGCACCAATTCTAATTCCATACATCATCCCCCTTGGTTTCCAAAGATTCCATAAAAATATCATAATACTTCTTCGCTGATTTCTTTAAATGCATAGGCCTGAATTTCCTGTCAACAAAACAATGACTTGATTTTCCCAAAACACAAATTTCCCCATCCCGCTTAATTTCATATTCAAACTGCAAACGGATGCCGTCAAATAATGTAACATATAAATCAATGCTAAATTCCTCTCCGAACTTAAGTGGCTTCTTAAAATCGCAATTTACAGATAAAACAGGAGAAATGACATCATCTGCCTCCATTTTATCATATCCCACTCCAATCTTTTCTAAATATGCGACCCTGGTTTCCTCCATCCAACGGATATAATTAGAATGATGTACCACCCCCATTTGATCCGTTTCATAATAATTTACTTTTCTTCCATACTGGTGCACCATAAAACGACTCATATTTCCACCTCTATCTTTCGTTATTTAGAAAAATTTCGAAATCATCGATAACTCACGATGAAACAAAATAAGTTTCGTAATTACCCATGATCTTTCAATAAATCCTTTCCTAATTTAAATGCTGTAGGAATCGCATAATCTTCAATCTCACTTTTCTTCACAAACACTAACTTTTTATCTTTTGGTTTTTCCTTTATCTTAATTTTAACTGCCTTTAACTGCCACTCAATGTGGCTAAAAATATGTTTTCCCTCTTTTTCTTCTATCAAATCATAATCACATACAGCGAATCTTTCTAAGGAATGTCTCATTATTTCCTCTTTACTCCCATCGATTTTTCCAATCTCTACATTTGGAAATTCCCAAAGTCCTGCTAACAGTCCACTATTTTTCCTTTTTATAATAGCCACTTCATTCCGATACTCCATTACAAACAGGAATCTTTTCTCTATTTTCCTCTGAGTCTTTTTCTTTTTCACCGGGATACAGTCTAACAGGTCTTTTTTTCTTGCAATGCAGCAAGACGCCACCGGACATTGCTCACATAAAGGGGCACCGTTGGGAATACATACCATGGCCCCTAACTCCATTACTGCCTGATTAAAGTCTCCGGCTCTCTCCTTCGGCATTAGTTCTAAAATATACTCTGTAATTTTCTTCTTGGTGGATTGCTTTAGGATATCTTCGTAATTTTCCAAAATCCTAGAAAACACACGAAGTACGTTTCCATCCACTGCCGGAACCGGTATTCCATAAGCAATAGAAGAAACTGCTCCCGCCGTGTATTCCCCAATTCCTTTCAACGAAAGAATTTCTTCATATGTATCAGGAAACTTCCCTGAAAATTTCTCCACCATAGTTTTTGCCGCAATCTGCATATTTCGAACCCGGTTATAATATCCAAGTCCCTGCCATAAATTCATCAACACTTCTTCCTCGGCATTGGCAAGGCTCTCTATATCCGGTAAGGTTTCAATAAACCGCTCATAATAGGGTTTCACCGCTTCCACTCTGGTTTGTTGTAACATAATCTCAGATACCCAGATGCGATAAGGATCTCTGCTTTCTCTCCATGGCAAAATCCGTTGATTCCTATCATACCAATATAATAAAACCTCTGTAAATTCTTTTTTATCCATGTTTTTTCCCTTCCAAATCAAACAAGTACATTACTTCCTGCCTCTATCACCATAATAAGCAAGTAACAGTTTCACCACCCTGCTGTAACTATTCATTCCATCTTCCACTCCATTTAAGTTTAAACTTTTCTCTGTCAATGTATCAGAAACCTCTTCTACCGTTTCCGTATCAAGTATTGCTTCCTTTTCAATTTCCTCCCAGGTTTCTTCCTTAAGAAAAATATCATCCTGGTATACATATGATGCCACCTGGGTTAATGTTTGGTATTCTTCCTGGCTGATGTGAGAAAGCAAATCATTTTCCACATAATAAAACACACTCAAATATCCGCTATATTGAAAAAATAAATCCTCTGACTGAATACAGGCAAGATAAGCATAAAAATTTGCCTCATCCTCCAGAATTACTCCCTTTAAATGGGACAATTCATGGCAAATCGTAGAAGGATAATTGGAGGCATACATCAAGCCATTATAATTTGCCTCCATGCTAAAAGGAAAAAAGATACCTAAAAGCGATTGCTGGCTGACAAACTTCGAAAAATAAAGCTTTTTTGGATTTGGATAATACCCTGATAACTGAGGATATTCTTTTCCTAACTGTGTCATTGCATTTATACATTCACGCTTTACTTCTTCTTCATCATAAATCAAATCCCCATGGGCATCTCGTTCCATCTGAATTCCCAATTCATTTAATCTTATTACAATTTCTTCTCTAAGTGCAATCAGCTCACTGATCTCATATCCGTCTTCAGATACCATGGTTGACTCCAACGTAGTTCCTTGATAAAGAATAAAGCAATTTAAAGTTTGAACCAGAAAGATAACATTTAAAAGCATTGCAAAAAATCCATAAAACTTTTTTGCCCATCTAAATATCTTTCCTCTGAAAAATATCAGTAACAATGGAATTATAATGACTGCCAGAATCAATAATAAAATCCCTACTACAATTAACACTTCACCTACAGAAAAAGGAACAATAGAATGAATTCTTCCTAACGTGTTTACAGAAAAAGGATAAACAAATTTTATATATCCATCTGCAAAACCATGTATTGTTCGTGAAAATATATTTAAAGCTACAGAAATGCCTAATAAAACAAAAAATACTATGAAATATTTTTTATGAATTCTCATGCTGTTTTTTATCTTTTGTACGAACTTCATGTTTTCCTCCAATTCCAAAGTATTTTACAAACATATACATATCATTTCACAAACATATACGTATCAATTCACTCTATTGCATTTATCCTTAATTATCTTGTGTCATCCATTGATACAAATCCAGCCTTCCCTGATTTATACCGATCAATAATTTCATATAAGCACTCTCATAAGAAAGGTCATAAAGTGGGATCGCTCCCGCTTTTAATATCTCGTTTTTTGTAACATAGCCACTCTTTTCCCCTCTTTTAAAAGAAGCCGCAAATACGGGAATTCCCATTTTTTTGCACTTATTAATAAACTGTATCACACTAGTGTTTCTTCCTTCTACACTGGCAGTTGCAGAATGATACAAGTAACAAAGCACCGCATTTACTTTCGATAAATCATAAACATCAAAATCAAGTCCTGGATACATTTTTATTCCCAGCACCCGCTTTTTTAACTGAAAGTTATCCTTGAACAAAACATAATTTGTACCAATTTTATTTTGAGCAGATACATTTTCATTTATTTCCCTCTGGTTCTTCCTTTGTTCCTCTTCTTGAACCTCTTTTTTTCTTTGTCCGCCTTCTTCGGAGAAAACCTTTTTCCAGCCATCTTTCGTTTTCACATCATAATATTGACCATCAAAGGTGGAAAATTGATCAAAATAAGGATCTGATTCCTTGATATTATTGGCATAATAAACCGGCACTTCTCCTTTATCATTCGAAAAAATGGTAAATACCCCTGTCCCCTTTTTCTCCTTGATAAAATCTACACCGGTCTTAAAATTAAGTAAACCATTACTTCTTGAATCCGTCAATGCATAATTACTGGCAATTAAAATAATGGGAATTGGTACCTCAGCATATAGGTAACCTAAAAAGTTACTGGTATAACTTAAAGTATCGGAACCATGAGTTATAATAATTCCTTCATACTCCTCATAGGAAATTCTATTTAAGTTTTCATATAATTTCATCCAATATTCCAAATCCATATTTTCACTTAACACCTGATATGGGCTTAAAACTTCAAATTCCGTCTCTCTTTCATAAATTTCCCGATACCTCTCTAACAAAGAATAGGCTGTTTTTGAATCTATATTTATATCATTAGAAGAAACTTTACTTCCAATAGTACCTCCAGTTAAAATAACCAATATCTTTTTCACGTTTTCTTCATCCTTTACTAAACCTGTTCACTTTATAACATATCTGTTGTTCACAAATATTCCTGATTAAACACTATTATAAATACTACCGCTACATTTTATCACACTTTCAAATAAAAAAAAAGGACTATCACTTATGTGATAGTCCATAGTTACATAATCTTTACTGCCTGCTATATGAGCAGTATGGCAAAATCATCAATTAAATAAATTTTGCAGCACTAACCTTTACACCAGGTCCCATTGTAGAAGAGATAGAAATACTCTTGAAGTATTGTCCCTTTGCTGCTGATGGTTTTGCTTTAATAATAGCATCTATTAACGTCTGGAAGTTGTCTGCTAATTGTTCTTCCGTAAAGGAAGCTTTTCCGATTGGCACGTGAATAATATTTGTCTTGTCTAATCTGTATTCGATCTTACCTGCTTTAATATCGTTAACTGCCTTAGTTACATCCATAGTTACAGTACCAGCTTTTGGGTTTGGCATTAAGCCCTTAGGTCCAAGTACACGTCCTAAACGACCTACAACACCCATCATATCTGGAGTTGCTACTACAACGTCGAAATCTAACCATCCTTCGTTTTGGATCTTAGGAATTAATTCTTCTCCACCTGCATGTTCTGCACCTGCAGCTAAAGCTTCATCAACCTTATCACCTTTAGCGAATACTAATACACGAACTTGTTTACCAGTACCGTGTGGTAATACAACCGCACCACGTACCTGTTGGTCAGCGTGACGTCCGTCAACACCTAATCTAATATGAGCTTCTACTGTTTCATCGAACTTTGCACTAGCAGATTTCTTTACTAATGCAACAGCTTCTGCTGCTTCATAAGCAACACTTCTATCTACTAGCTTTGCAGCTTCGACATATCTTTTACCTTTTTTCATAATAATTAACCTCCTGTGGTATTATCGGGAGCGACCCTCCCACTTTATCATCTTTTCGCATCAACTGTATCTTAGTCTTCTACAGTGATACCCATAGAACGAGCTGTACCTGCGATCATGCTCATTGCTGCTTCAAGACTTGCTGCATTTAAATCTGGCATCTTAAGTTCAGCGATCTTTTGAACTTCTGCTTTTGAAATAGTTGCAACTTTTGTCTTATTAGGTGTAGCTGATCCTGATTGAATCTTACAAGCTTTCTTTAATAATACAGCTGCTGGTGGAGTCTTAGTAATGAAGCTAAAGCTTCTATCTTGATAAACTGTAATAACAACTGGAATGATCATTCCGTCCTGATCAGCAGTCTTTGCGTTGAATTCCTTTGTGAATTGAACGATATTTACACCATGTTGTCCAAGTGCAGGACCAACCGGTGGAGCTGGTGTTGCCTTACCTGCTGGAATTTGTAATTTAATATAACCTGTTACTTTTTTCGCCATGATAGCGCACCTCCTAAAAATTGTGGTAATTGCGGGAACTTCCCTCCCACGTGTCTAAACTGAAAACTCCAATTCTTTCAACGACAATCTTGTCCGGAATTAGAGCTTTAGGATATCTAAAAATCCAATCTCAACTGCTGTCGCACGTCCAAACATTTCTACGTCAATAACAACGGACTGCTTATGCTGGTTAATTTCCTTCACTTCGGCAATGGTACCCTCCCAGGCTCCGGAAACAACCTTGATGTTATCACCAACTTCAATGTCGATTTCGATTTCTTTTTCCTTAATTCCCAGTGGACGTACTTCCAAGTCCGTAAGAGGAACCGGTTTTGACCCAGGTCCAACGAATCCTGTAACACCTCTGGTATTACGAACAACATACCAAGTCGTATCGTTCATAATCATGTTAATTAAAACATAACCCGGGAACATCTTCTTGGATACGTTCTTCTTTGCACCATTCTTTACTTCCACTACATCTTGTAAAGGAACCTGAACTTCTAAAATCTGGTCTTGCAACTTTCTGTTTTCGATTGTCTTTTCGATATCTGCTTTTACTTTGTTTTCATAACCTGAATAAGTATGGACTACATACCAATTAGCTTCTGACATATAATCCTCCTTACTTTACTATGAAATTGATACCGTATTGGATAACCATATCAATCACAGCTATGATTACTCCTAAAACGACTGTCACTATAGTAACTACAACGGATTGCTTTGCAAGTTTTTCCTTCGTCGGCCAAATGATTTTTTTGAATTCACCTTTTAGTTCTTGGAACTTACTTCGCTTTAGGGTTGCTGTTTGTTTTTCAGTATCTCCCATTTGAACACTTCCTTTTACTTTGACTGACTACTTAGTTTCTTTGTGCAATGTGTGTGACTTACAGAACTTACAGTACTTCTTAGTTTCCATTCTGTCAGGATGTGTTTTCTTCTCCTTAGTCATGTTGTAATTACGTTGTTTACAATCTGTACATGCCAATGTGATCTTTACGCGCACAACTTCCACCTCCAATGTGTTTTAATACTAATTTAAGGCATAAAAAAAAGACCTCTTCCATTGCGATAATAGAATAACACAGGCCTCATAGCTAAGTCAAGTAATTTTTACAAATAATTTCACTACTATTATTGCTGTTTTTAACGTTTCACATTCATCAATAGTAACCCTTATAAATAAAAATATTGTTTTTTCCTACGATTTTACTAGACAATGCCTATAAAAACATTTATAATGTAAGTAACTATAATAATTTGGGGGACTTTGATTTGAAAAATACAAAACAAGTGACAACCCATAAGTGTCATTACTATGAAAGGAGGCTGTTTTATGAATTTATTAAGTTCTTATAATTATTATACTCAGGCTTTCAGCCAGATATATACCAAACCAACTACCAAATATGATACCCACAAAAGTACAGAATTAAAAAATATATACAAAAAAATGGTATCTGCCAATAAACAGTCCCCTCTTTATAAAATTACACTTTCAGAAGATACCCAGAATTATGTTCTTGGAATTAAAAGTGCGGCAGTGGAACTGAAAAATTTATCTTCTTTTTTATCTGATACAGATGACCCTATTTATGAAGATAAGACGCTCTACTCTTCTGATGTCAACTTTGTGAAAGCACGGCTGACTACTGATGATTACTCCAAAATACCACAAAGTCTCTCCTTTGAAGTCCAGTCCCTTGCTACTTCACAGAAAAACGAAGGTAAGATGCTGTTAAAGGATTCTGCCAGTATTCATCCCGGCACTTATACTTTTGCCATCACAAAAGATGAGGAAACCTATCATTACCAGATTACCACAAAGAAGACGGATTCCAACCAGACAATTATGAAAAATTTAAAGAATTTTATTAATCAGTCTGATATCGGAATTAAAGCTTCTATAAAATATGAAAAAGACCGCTGTGCCATGATTTTAGAATCCCAACGTACCGGTACAGAATTTCAGCTTTCTGATATTTCACCTTCTACCGGCATCGTATCCGGCATGAGGTTAAATAAAATTATTTCAGAAGCGACCTGTGCAGAGTTCACCATTAACGGAGACCCGAAGGTATCTGCTACCAATGAAATTACCATTAATAATTCCATGGAAATTGATTTATTAGCCCCTACAAGCAAAGCTGTTTCCATCGACTTAGGTCTTGACAGCACAAGAATCATCGAAAAGGCAAAGGAATTCGTGTCTTCTTATAATTATTTAAATTCTCTTGCTACAGAACATTTAGAAACCCAAAAAAGCGCGAAAAAGTTACTGACTGATATTGTATCTGTAACCGAACAGAATAAGGACGCTTTGGAACGTGCGGGACTTATGTTGGAAGAAGATGGTTCCATCCGTGTGGATGAATCCTTGCTGGTACAGGGCATTGAAAGTGGGGAATTCGTTGATTTGTTCGCAGATATTTCTTCTTTTAAAAACGACATTATTAAAAAGGCAGACGCCTTATCCTTAGATCCAATGTCTTATGTGGATAAGAAACTTTTGACCTATCCAAATTTTAGGCATTCTTTTCCTAATCCATACATGCCTTCCATGTATACCGGAATGCTATATAATCAGTATGTATAACTAAGTCCACACATGGATCCGTAAGGTGTAAGACCTGGCTATTTGACAAAGAAATACATTTATTTGAACATGATGTTTCATCATTAAAAAAACTCCCTATAAGGGAGTTTTTTTATCTTAAATGAATCATTTCATTTTTATCATTTGGTCTCTACATAGAAAAATATCTAATTTCTCTCAAACCATAATACTTTAAAACATACTTCTATTATTTGCTTTCCAACAATTTATTCACACCTGCAAGTTTTACACACAAGCAGAACAATTCAATTGCCTGGCTTAATTCGTCTAAAGATGGATAAGTTGGTGCAATACGGATATTGCTGTCTTTTGGATCCTTCTTATATGGGAATGTAGCACCGGCTCCAGTCATAACAACACCGGCTTCTTTTGCAAGTCGAACAGTTTCTTTTGCACAGCCTTCTAATGTATCCAACGCAATAAAGTATCCACCTTTTGGACTACACCAGCTTGCTAAACCTGTATCTTTTAATTCTTTATCCAACTTTTCTAATACAAGTGAGAACTTAGGTTTTAATTCTTCTGCCAATTTTGCCATGTGAGCCTTAACATTTTCAGCATTCTTAAAATATTTTACATGACGCAACTGGTTTAATTTATCATGACCGATTGTCTGAACCGTCATATGACTCTTAATTTCCTTGATATTAGCATCACTGGCTGCCATCATGGCAACACCTGCGCCTGGGAATGTAATCTTGGAAGTAGAGAAGAAATACATAATACGGTCTTCATTTCCGGCTTTTTTTGCCTCAGTAAAAATATCAAGTAAAGAAACTTCTTCAAAAATAGGATGCACTCCATAAGCATTATCCCAGAAAATTCTGAAATCAGAAGCTGCTGTTTTCATAGATGCTAATCTCTTTACAGTTTCATCACTATAACAAATTCCCTGTGGATTTGAATACAATGGAACACACCAGATACCTTTGATACTGTCATCTTTTGCTGCCAACTCTTCTACCACATCCATATCCGGTCCATCCTGAAGCATAGGAACTGTAATCATTTCAACCCCTAAATCTTCACAAATAGCAAAATGTCTATCATAACCTGGTGCAGGACATAAGAACTTAACTTTTTCTAATTTGCACCATGGAGTATTTCCCAACGCAACAAATAAAAACAATCTGGTGAAAGAGTCATACATCAGATTCAAACTTGAATTTCCGCCAACGATAATATTTTTTTCTTCGATTCCGGTTAAATCAGAAAAAATCTTCTTCATTTCAGGAAT
>JAFPAZ010000293.1 GCA_017390645.1 Lachnospiraceae bacterium | reverse complement strand
CTTCGGGTGGATTCCCTTCGATGGTTTGATCCCAGATTCCAAGAATTCGGGTACTTCCATCAACGTTTCGAAAATCCGGATGGTAGTAATCAATACCACTGTCAAGGATGGCGATTAAGGTACCTTTTCCGGTTAAGGAAAAAGGTGTTCGCCTTACAGGAAGGATACAGGATTCCCGAATGCCATTCATGGTTTCAAAAAACAAATTTTTCGGCATTTCGATATAAATGATTTGTGGGAAAGAGGATAGTTTTAAGATGTCCTTCTGATGAATCCGTACAATCGCGTATTGTTGGTAAAGATAAGTGATAATCATAGGAATTTCTTCTGTGATACTGCTTAAATCACCATTATATTTGATGATTAAATCCCAGGCATCAGAGTCTTTTATAAAACCGGAAGAAAGTGCTTCACTTTTTTGCCGGGTAGACTCAGGAAGAGAAAGAGAAAGGTTTAACTGGGTTTCAATTTTTTGACTGGTATCCGAATTAGAAGTTGGCATAAGAAGTCTCAAACAAATATTATGATTAGTATATCATCTTAATAAGGTTATGGTTCCGAAAGGAATGAGATAAAAAGCAGAAAGTTGTCTGTTTTCTCATTCTTTTTTTTGTAATGTCATTTTTTAGTTACTGTACATGAGGTACGAGTGTACAATAACAGAACATTTACACGTAATGGCTGATGTCCTTATACTCGTCCGCTTCATAGCTGCCCAACGCAGATTTGGAGAGATGGGTCTGTTCCGCAAGCTGTTCCAGCGTCAAGCCACGCTCCACACGTAGGTCTTTTAATCGTTCTTGAATAGTTAAGGCCATATTATCCCTCTTGTTTGCCCGATAAATGGGAATTGATGTCCCTACCTATCAGAAAAATTTTATTACTTCTTCCATGGAACCTTTTCCCAACGTAAATTGCTCTAACGCTATATATCTTTTTTCAGCAATCGTATGTTCTTTTTCACAATATGCCTTTACCATTTCTGCTTCATGATCTAATAGCCTGTCCACATTCGATTTGGTTCGGTATGCCTCAAAATATCGAATTCCAAATCTTCTTTGGGACTCCGCATTGATGTGGATTCCGTCTGGATTTGGGTTTAATTCTTCTCCGGTCACAAAATAACAATTTCTGTTGTTTGCTGCATATTTACGTAGTTCTTGGTTAATCAAGCCATACTCTACACTGCTCTTTCCAAACCCTGACTTGCCAAGATAATCTCCCAAACCGCCAACAATAAACGGGACTTCCGGAATATCCAGTTCTTTTCTAAACGCGTTAACTAGGGTATCAAGTTTCTGATAATAGTTTTTATATCTTTCGCCGTAGCTATCGCTTTCTCCTTGATGCCATAAAATCGCAATCAATTCGCTGGTTTCCATAGCAAACTTTGCTTCACTAACTGCATGACGAAACAGAGAGCCTTCACTATTCCATTCATCAATACAAGTACCTCCTTCCGCACAAGGAATGAGTCCAATTTGTTCATCCTTATTGGCACTACACCATGCCTGCGCAAACGACGCTGCCGGGCCAACACCAGCCACTGAGCGGTCGAAGTGGATTGGCTCAGTCATCATCTGCCATCTGCCATTTCTGAGCATAAAAATGTTTTCATTGTAAATTGGCGTAACATCGTGTAAATATCCGCGCCCTGCCATGTTTGATTGTCCTATAAGTAAAACTGATTTCATTTTTTAATCTCCTATCATTTAGATGT
>JAFPAZ010000048.1 GCA_017390645.1 Lachnospiraceae bacterium | reverse complement strand
GGAGCTTTCTCCGGAAAAGACTGTACAAAGGTGGACAGAAGTGCAGCCTATGCAGCCAGATATGCAGCGAAAAACATTGTTGCTGCCGGCCTTGCTGAAAAATGTGAAATCCAGTTATCTTATGCCATCGGTGTTGCACAACCTACTTCTATTATGGTTGATACCTTTGGAACCGGTAAATTAAGTGATGAAAAAATCGTTAATATTCTTCGTGAAAACTTCGACTTCCGCCCAGCCGGAATTATTAAGATGTTAGACCTTAGAAGACCAATTTACAAGCAAACTGCAGCTTATGGACATTTTGGCCGTCATGATGTGGATTTGCCATGGGAAAAATTGGATAAAGTAGATACCTTAAAGAAATATTTAGGTTAATACATTTAAAAGAACGTAAAACGGTATCATTACCAGTATACTTTTGACCAAAGGGCATAAAACGGTATTACTTACCAGTATACTTTTGACCAAAGGATATAAAATGATACTACTAATAGTTCAAATCTTAACATTAGTATTTTTTATAACGATGTAAATATTAAGTCCAGGGATTTAAAATCCCTGGACTTATCTGAATGTTACGAAAATCTACTATCCCATAACCTGACAACAAGTGTAAAATTACTGTTTAAACAGTATCAATGTAAATAGGTAATTGCGAAACCATTAAAAACAAGCGTGCCTGCGGTGTTTTGTTTCTTTTACATCACATTCACATGAAATATTATGCTTTTGCAATTACCCAACCAATATAAAACAAAGAAGGTGAACCTATGAAAATAGAAATGTTATATGAAGATGATGACTTACTGGTTTGTGTAAAACCACAAGGAATGCCGGCACAAAGCGATAAATCCCTGGAAGTAGATTTATTAAGCGATCGTAAAACTTATCTTTTTGAAAAGAACGGAAAGAAAGAAGAACCCTATCTTGCCATGATTCATCGTTTAGACCGTCCCGTTGGAGGTATCATGATATTTGCCAAAAACAAAGAAGCCGCTGCCAGTTTAAGCAAGCAGATGCAAGATGGTGAAATTTATAAATATTACCAGGCAATTCTTACCGGTACATTAAAGCAGGAAGAAGGCACCTTAGTAGATTATATGGTAAAGGATGCAAAAACCAATACCAGTAAAATTGTAAAGGAAGGGACTCCTGATGCCAAAAAGGCAGAACTATCCTATGAAGTATTAGATGTAATGGAAACTGATGAAGGAATCATAAGTTATGTATTAATTGCCCTTGTTACCGGAAGGCACCATCAAATCCGTGTCCAGCTGGCAAACCAGAATGCCGGAATCTGGGGTGATACCAAGTACAATAAAAAATTCCAGAAAGTAAAAAAGAACTATAAACAAATCGGGCTGTATTGCACCAGAATGGAACTGATTCATCCTTCCACAGGAAAAGAAATGGTATTTAAATGTGAACCGGAAGGAGAAGCCTTCGAACTTTTAGATTTGGAAGAATTTTAATCAAATTCTTCCTTCTTTTTTATCATTGAACAATTCTATCCAATTCCCTCCACGATAAATCTGCTCTTTGCAATTCGTATTTCATCTCCCTCTTTTAAACAGATTGCTTTTCCGGTTTCTATCTCTTTTCCGTTTAAAAAAGTTCCATTTGTTGAATTTAAGTCCGTAATAAAATACCTTCCCCCTTCAAAAGTAATGTCTGCATGCATTCTGCTTACCCCTTTTTCAAAAATTGCATAATCACTGCCTTCTTGTCTGGAGCCTATGATAAAAGGAAAATGATCTAGTATAATCTGTTCCTCCTTTTTCCCTAAAGATATTAATTTAGGAACCGACTCCTCATATAATACCGTGGTCTTGTTCTGATTGGAAAATTCCTGATTTTTTCTCTTAGGATTTTCCTCTTCTCTTTCTATTTCCTCATAAAAATACTCTTCTTCCTCTTCATAGAACTGCCGGTCATAGCTTTCACTTCTTAAGATCGCTTTTTGCATTTCTTCTTCTTCCTCCCTTCGGTCCTCTTCTTTTCTTGCTGCGAGAAAAGACATTCCAAAGAAACCAAAGGTAAGCAAAGCCAGTCCCAACAATCCTTTCGAATTCAGCCCCCTTGTCATTAACAAAATAACAAGATAGGTAATACAAATAATTACTATCACGTCAAATATCAGTGCAATGTACCACCACTTTCCCCGGCATCTCTTTTGCTGGTATTCCGGCTCTAACATATTCTCTTTTCTATCCTCTTTTTTATCAATTTTTCTATTTATCCTGCCCTTATCATCCTCTTCTTCCCAATCATCAATACCAAAATCCCTATCCTCCCCTAATCCCTCATATTCTATCTCCTCTTCATCCTCAGACACCACTGTGCCAAACAATTCATCTAAAATCTGTTGATTTCGTCCATGATTTGCTGTCCGTGTTTTCTTTTTTCCTTTTCCCTTCTCTCCAATGTCAAAAATAAAATTTTCCAAATCTTGTAAAATATAATTTTCTTTTCTCGTAATACGATACAAACCATACACTAAAACGACAGCATTTTGATCGGTATGGTCAATACTGTCCATCAACCGTTCCATCAGATTTCTTACCTGAATCCCAATGTTCTCATCGTATCCCGGTATGTAACACAGGCCAATTTCTTTTCTTTCCAGTTCCATATATATCATATCCAAATTAAGACATACACTATCTTCCTTTAAAAAATACTCTTTTACTTGTTTTAATGCCTCCAGTAAACCTGTTATAATCTCCTTTAACTCCTCATAACCCATAGTTTTTAAATCCAGAATACGTCTTAAGGACTGTTTCGAATTCACCTGGTAACAATATTTTTTATCCTCATTAATTCCTCTGATTTCCAATTTCAGAAAATAGGGCAAATTGTTTTGAAGTACCATTTGTGTTTCATACTGTTCTTCTTTTACCTCTACATTTTCTATCTGCAAGTAATTTTTAAACCCATCCCTGATTAATTTAAATTCCATCCTTTCACCTCCCGCACTAACTGCCATCCCGTTTTTCTCTTATTCTTTGTATTGCTTTTTGTATTCCATCCACTTGAAAATGGCACTCATTCTCAAAATAAAAACCATGTACCTCTCCCTTAACAGATATTTCTCTCACACCATTTTTCTCTTCTATGGATAATTCATATTCTGCTTCACCAAAGGTCCCTTCTTCGATTTCCGAAGAAATATACTCCCTTAGCTGATTCTCAGAAAGTGTATAGATTTGGGAATTACATCCCCACTGATAAATAATACTGTTTATATATGTTACATCATGACTATATAGCCCCACTTTCATTACAATCAAAATTACAAACAAAAACATGGGAACTATGGCGCAAGCCTCCACTGTCATGCT
>JAFPAZ010000292.1 GCA_017390645.1 Lachnospiraceae bacterium | reverse complement strand
TTCGGAATATTCTTTGTAGCGCTGCCCTTTATAAGTGGCGTTGACGTTTGGGTCTTGCGCAATGGGACTTTATGAACCGTGTCAGGTTGGGAACAAAGCAGCACTAAGTAAATCATCCCATGTGCCGTAAGGTAGCCTGGATTGAGTTAACTGTAAAGGTAACGGTTATGGAGGTATTACAACGCACACCGCATGGATTAAATATAAATTATAATATTATACAAGTAACAAATAAGAATGCCTGAATGAAATGCAAATGGTAACATTATATAAGTAACAAACAAGAATGCATGAGTGAAATACAAATTGTAACATTACAAGTAACAAATAAGAATGCCTGAATGAAATACAAATTGTAACATTATAAGTAACAAATGAGGATACACGAATGGAAATAAATTACATGACCGTAATTCAATATGTAAAAGAAATGACAGGCGAGAATGGCAGACCAACGTTATTTCCATTTCGTAGCCGTTATGAACACACCATGCGGGTATATCGCTGGGCTATAAAGCTACAGGCGATTGAAGGTGGAGATTTAGAAATTATTACTCTTTCAGCCCTTCTTCATGACATTGGATGGGATGATGAACGTCCCCACGGGGATGTTGGTGCAGAGATGGCCATAGAATACCTTTTAAGCATTGGCTATGAGGATGAGGTAAAATTAGGACGAATCGGTGAGATTATCCGTATACATACAGATAAAGATACAAAGGAGTCTTTGTCTTTGGAATGCAGAATTGTGATGGATGCAGATTTGTTGGATGAAGTGGGTGCTGTCAGTATATTGTGGGATTCCATGGCTACAGCCATAGGAGATGAGGCATCCTATAAGAAGGCTTATCAAAGAATAAAGAATTTTTACCGTATTAATAAGCCGAAGATTCGAAGATGTAAGACAGAAGCCGGAAGGAAAGAATATGAGAAACGTATGGAAACCATAGAAGCCTTTCTGGAAGAATTAGAAAAAGAATTATATTAAACCATGTCCCTTGATAAAAAGAGAATCGAAAAAGGTTCTCTTTTTTTCTTTCTTTCCCCTTGCTTTTTTAGGGTTTCTTTATTATCATAATAACTACGATACCAAATGGAGGATAACAGAATGATGACATATAAAACGAAGGGCGTTTGCTCGAGTAACATTGAATATGAAGTGGAAGATGGCATTGTAAAGAAGGTAGTCTTTATTGGAGGCTGTAATGGAAATACTCAGGGGATTTCTTCTTTGGTTGAGGGAATGAAAGTAGAAGAGGTCATTGCCAGACTAGAAGGAATCCGTTGTGGAATGAGAAGTACTTCCTGTCCGGACCAGCTGGCGAAGGCTTTAAAAGAAAGCATTTCATAGTGAAAACCATGGATAAAAAGATTTTCAAACGAATTTATGTGGAGATTACAAATTGTTGTAACTTGGCATGTCGTTTTTGCCCACAGGATCCCCGTAAGAAAATGACCATGACTTTGGGACAATTTTCTCACATCATCGAGGAAATTGTCCCTTTTACTGAATATGTTTATCTGCACATTAAAGGGGAACCATTACTTCACCCGGACTTAGAGAAAATATTAGGACTGTGTTACGAAAATGAAATATTTGCTAACATTACAACCAATGGTACTTTGTTTGGGAAAAATCCATATTTTCAGTCCCCAATACCCGGATTAAGGCAGGTGAATATTTCTCTTCATAGTTTCGGTGCCAATGAAAAAGAACGAACAGGTCTTAGTTTTGAGGAATATTTGGAACAATGCTTCCGACAGGCTGAATATTTTTCGGAACATACAAAAACCATTACGGCATTCCGTCTGTGGAATCTCAAACCAAAAGAGAAAAAAGCCACTCTGGTAGGTTGTGAAGAAAAGAAAAAAGAAGCTCAAGATATAGATACAGCTTGTTCGAAAGAGAATATAAGGATACTAAGCCTTATGAAAGAATTTTTCCATCTGTCAGAATTGCCCTTACCTAAGGGAGGCAGAGGAGTAAAAATAAAAGAAAATGTTTACCTGAATTTTGATGAAGAATTTGTCTGGCCGGACCTTGGACTTCCGGTAATCAGTGAACATGGTTATTGTCATGGCGGCGTGGATCAGCTTGGAATACTGGTAGATGGGACAGTGGTGCCTTGTTGCCTGGATCAAAATGGCGTGATTGCACTAGGAAATGTGTTTGAAACTCCTTTAAAAGAAATCATTGCAGGAGAACGCCTTGAGAATCTTCGAACCGGTTTCAGACAACGACTCTTAAAAGAAGAATTGTGTAAAAAATGTGGCTATGCCACGCGATTTCGATGAAAAGTTGAAAGAAATAATCATAGAAAGGAAAAGTGCAAATTGCCCGTTCTTTCAACCGGTTTTTGGGCGGTTTCGCAAGGGAATTTGCGAAATGCATAGGTATAAATATGAAACGAATTGTATTAACCGGTGGCGGAACAGCCGGTCATGTAACACCAAATATGGCACTGGTTCCGGCGTTAAAAGAAGAAGAGTTTGAGATTCATTACATTGGTTCTTATGATGGAATGGAAAAGAAATTAATTGAAGAGATGAAAATTCCATATCACGGGATTTCGTCCGGAAAATTAAGGCGTTATTTTGATGTAAAAAATTTCTCGGATCCTCTTAAGGTGGTAAAAGGATACAAAGAAGCCCTGAACCTTATGAAAACACTAAAACCGGATGTGGTTTTTTCAAAAGGCGGCTTTGTAACGGTACCGGTGGTGTTGGCAGCAAAGGCGAAGGGAATACCGGTGGTAATTCATGAATCTGATATGACTCCCGGGCTTGCAAATAAAATTGCCATTCCTTGTGCAAAAAAAGTTTGCTGTAATTTTCCGGAGGCGGCAGAACATATTGGAAAAAATAAGGCATTGGTAACAGGAACGCCAATCCGAAGAGAACTTTTCTTAGGAAATTCTAAGAAAGGACTTGAAATTTGTGGGTTTAAAGAAAATAAACCTGTCATCATGATCGTAGGTGGAAGCAGCGGTTCGAAGGTAATCAATGAAGTGATTCGGGAAAACCTTGATTTTCTGTTAAAAGATTTTCAGGTAATTCATCTTTGCGGCAAGGGAAATCTGGACGAAAGTAAAAAGAACCTGGATGGCTATATGCAGATGGAATATGCAAAATCAGAACTGCCACATCTGCTTAAATTAAGTGATATGGTAATATCAAGGGCAGGAGCCAATGCAATCTGTGAACTTCTTGCCTTAAATAAGCCGAATATTTTGATTCCTCTTTCTGCAAAAGCATCCAGAGGAGACCAGATATTAAATGCGAAATCCTTTGAAAAACAAGGATTCAGCTACGTGATAGAGGAAGAAGAGTTTTCAAAAGAAACCTTGGATGCAGCCGTAAAGAATGTCTTTGAAAATAAGAAAACTTACGAGGATGCCATGAAAAAGAGTACGGAAGAAGATTCTATTGAAATTATCATAGATTTGCTAAAATCTTTGGCAAAATAAAGCATATAGGCGAAAAACAAAAGCAGAATCATAAAAACAGAAAGGATGAAAGTATGTTAGGAATTATTGGCGCAATGGAAGAAGAAGTAGAAATCTTCTTAAAAGAAATGAAGGATTATAAAGAAACAAATAAGGCAGGAATGGCTTTTTATTCCGGAACCTTAGGTGAAAAAGAGGTTATCATTGTAAAAAGCGGAATCGGTAAGGTAAATATGGCCATGTGTACCCAGATTTTAATTGATGACTTCAAGGTTGATAAAGTAATCAATACAGGTGTGGCAGGCGGTTTACATTCGGAAATAGAAATTGGAGACATTGTAGTATCTACGGATGCCCTGCAACATGATGTGGACTGTTCTGTATTCGGAGACCCGGTTGGAACCATACCAAGAATGGACTGTTCCATCTTCCCGGCAGATAAAGAAATGATACGTGTGGCAAAAGAAGCCTGTGAAAAAGTAAATCCTGAAATAAAATGCCTCACAGGAAGAGTGGTAAGTGGAGACCAGTTTATTGAGAGTGCTGAGAAGAAAAAGTTTTTAGTCGAGCAATTCGCCCCATACTGTGCTGAAATGGAAGGAGCGGCTATGGCTCATGTTGCATACTTAAATAAGGTGCCATTTGTGATTATTCGTGCCATTTCGGATAAAGCGGATAACAGTGCCCAAATGAATTACGAAGAATTTAAAAATCAGGCAATCATCCATACTGTTCGTCTGGTAAAAGAATTTGTAGCAAATATGCCGGCATAGTTGTTCTGTGAGTGAAAGAACTTACGGGAAATCAATTAATAAATTGCATAAAGAAGAAGGAAACCTCATATAAAAAAGAAAGACTTTATATGAGGTTTTTTCGTGGAAAAAAAGAAAGTAAAAGCATTCCTTTCTATATTAGCGGTTATATTTTTTCTACTCTTTCTTGCAAAAGATGTCAGTGGATTATCAAAGGAAAAACATCAGAACAGCCAGGAAATAGGAGAAACGCGGAAGGAAACAGAAGAAACGCGGAAGGGAACAGAAGAAACGAAGAGGGAAACAGATAAAAAGAAGAATGGAACAGAGGCAGAAGATAGTAAAAATGTAGAAGATGAAAAGAACATAGAAGATGAAAAGAACATAGAAGATATGACGGATTCATCCACACAAAATGAAGAAGGAGAAGAAAGTGAAAGCAATCAGCAAGGCGCTCCACCCCTTACTGCTTTGCCGGAGGGCGTGAGCTATGAAAGTCTTTCTAACGAAAAAAAAGCATGGTGGTTTAAACGAAATAAAGAACACCAGCCCTCTGGTGCAGATGATTCCATTGATTTAAAGAGCTATGATGCATATTATCTTGGAAATACGGAGGAAAAAGTTATATATTTAACCTCGTTGGATAATTACGAGCATGTGATGCGTTTTTTGGAGCTTGTGAACAGTGCCGAGGGCCTGAACATATCCATGCGCCACATCAGCCTGTCCACCTGCGGCATCGTTCCCGGCATCGACCGCCTGGCGCAGGAGAAGCTGCAGCTGACCCTTTCCGTGTCGCTGCATGCACCCACAGATGAGATCCGCAACACCATCATGCCTGTTAACAAGGCCTATCCCACGGAAGAGCTTCTGCAGGCCTGCAGGCGCTACTATGAAACCACCGGCCGCCGCATTTCCTTTGAGTATGCCATGATCGGCGGCGTGAACGATACCCCCGAGGCAGCACGGACGCTTTTGAAGCGCCTGAAGGGGCTGCCTGCCCATCTGAATCTGATCCCACTGAACCATGTGGAGGAGAGTCCTCTGAAGCCCAGCACCCGACAGGCGGTGCAGCAGTTCCAAAAGCTTTTGGAGGACGGTGGTATTCCTGCCACCGTGCGCCGCACCCTTGGAAGCGACATTGATGCTTCCTGCGGTCAGCTGCGCAGAAAGTATACGAAGGAAAATTGACCCAAGGCGGCGAAAGGAGTGTTGCCAAATGCAATATTGGGGCATTACAGACCCCGGATGTACACGAACACAGAATCAGGACGCATACCATGTGGAAATGCTGGACAGAAACACGCTTTTGTGTGTGATCTGCGACGGCATGGGTGGTGCAAAATCCGGCAACATTGCCAGCACCCTGGCGGT
>JAFPAZ010000291.1 GCA_017390645.1 Lachnospiraceae bacterium | reverse complement strand
TAGAAGAAACGATAGAAGAACAATAAAGGAAGAACAAAGAAAGGAATCACTTATTATGTCAAAAATACCATTTTATATGACAACAGCCATTGCATATACTTCAGGAAAGCCACATATCGGTAATACTTACGAGATTGTATTGGCAGACAGCATTGCCCGTTTTAAACGTAAGGAAGGATACGATGTATTTTTCCAGACCGGTACTGATGAGCATGGGCAAAAAATTGAATTAAAGGCAGCAGAAGCCAACATTACTCCGAAGGAATTTGTAGATAATGTGGCAACAGAAATAAAAAGAATTTGGGATTTAATGAATACTTCTTATGATAAATTCATTCGTACTACGGATGAAGACCATGAAACGCAATTAAAGAAGATTTTCCTAAAGTTATATAAGAAGGGCGATATCTACAAAGGACATTATGAAGGAATGTATTGTACGCCTTGTGAATCCTTCTTTACTACTTCACAGTTAGTGGATGGAAAATGTCCGGACTGCGGAAGAGAATGCCAGCCTGCGAAGGAAGAAGCCTATTTCTTTAAGATGAGCAAGTATGCAGACCGTTTGATTGAACATATTAACACACATCCTGAATTCATTCAGCCGGAATCCAGAAAGAACGAGATGATGAATAACTTCTTATTACCGGGATTACAGGATTTATGTGTTACCAGAACCTCCTTTAAATGGGGTGTTCCCGTTGATTTTGATGATAAACATGTGATTTATGTATGGTTAGATGCCCTAACCAACTATATTACAGGAATCGGCTATGATGCAGATGGAAATCATAAAGAGAACTTTAATAAATTCTGGCCTGCTAATTTACATCTGATTGGTAAGGATATCATCCGTTTCCATACTATTTATTGGCCAATCTTTTTAATGGCATTGGATTTGCCATTACCAAAACAGATTTTCGGACACCCATGGTTATTACAGGGTGACGGAAAGATGAGTAAGTCTAAAGGTAATGTTATTTATGCGGATGAACTAGTGGAATTTTTCGGAGTAGATGCAGTCCGTTATTTCGTACTTCATGAAATGCCCTTTGAAAATGATGGTGTGATTACCTGGGAATTAATGGTAGAAAGAATGAATTCCGATTTGGCCAACACCTTAGGAAATCTGGTAAACCGTACCATTTCTATGTGTAACAAATACTTTGATGGTGTTGTAACGGATGCAAAGGTTACAGAAGAAGTGGATGAGGATTTAAAGAAGGTTGTACTTGAAACCAAAGGAAAAGTTTGCGATAAGATGGCGAAATTACGTGTGGCAGATGCCATGACAGAAATCTTTAACTTATTCAAACGTTGTAATAAATACATTGATGAAACCATGCCTTGGGCATTGGCAAAAGACGAGGCAAAGAGCGACCGTTTAAAGACTGTATTATATAATCTGGTGGAATCCATTACCATGGGCGCCAGTCTGTTGGAATCATTTATGCCGGAAACAGCAGATAACATCGTAGCACAGTTAAATACCACGAAAAGAACCATGGAGGAACTGGATTCTTATGGATTATATCCAAGTGGAAATAAAGTAGTGGAAACCCCTACGATTCTATTCGCAAGACTGGATGTGAATGAAGTCTTAGAAAAGGTAGAAGCAAAGAAAGAAGCTG
>JAFPAZ010000290.1 GCA_017390645.1 Lachnospiraceae bacterium | reverse complement strand
ATCCACTGCAGTGACACGAATCATGTAAGTTCCTGCTTCGAACTTATCATAAGTATACTGCGCAATGGTGGCATTTTCAACCGTTTCGGTTCCTGTTTCTACACACTATTTTCTTTAACTTATATTTCCTTACATACAATACTAAAAAAAGCGTCTTTACAACAATTTTAGCTGTAAAAACGCTTTTTTCATGCATGATTCTATTTCTACTTTACTGCTTCTCTTCACTTAAATATTTCTCAATGTTTAAAATCGCATCATTTTCATCCTGACCATCTGCAGAAACTACTACTTCTTCCCCTGCTGATAACCCAAGGCTCATCATTCCCATAATGGATTTTGCATTGATTTTTTTATCCTTTATCTCCACAAAAATGCTGCTTTCATATCTGCTTGCCACCTGTACGAACAGGGCCACGGGTCTGGCCTCCAGTCCGGATGGGATATTAATTGTCATTTTCTTGGTAATCATTGTTCTCCTCCTAAAACTTATTTTCTTCTTTCTCTCTTACTTCATTTGCATAGTTACTAATTTTTCTTAATCTATGATTAACACCGGATTTTCCCACCGGTGGATTAAGCATATCTCCTAATTCCTTAAGAGAAGCATCCTGATATTCCAACCGCAAATCTGCGATTTCCAGTAATGGCTTAGGTAAATTGGTTAATTTCCCCCGCCCTTTTAAATACAAGATATCTTCCACCTGCTTTACTGCAGCATTCACTGTTTTATTCAGATTTGCAGTCTCGCAGTTTACCTTTCGGTTTACATCATTCCTCACATCTCTTAAGATGCGCACATTTTCAAATTCCAATAAGGAAATATGTGCCTCCATAATCTTTAACATATCCGCAATCATGGATCCTTCTTTTAAGTATAAGACAAAATATTTCTTCCTTGGAATAATTTTGGGCTCTAATTCAAAGCATTCCATCATTTCCTTCATCATAACAGCTTTTTCTTCACTGTCACAAACAATTTCAAAATGATACCCTTTTTGTGGGTCACTGATGGAACCTGCTGCAAGAAAACTTCCCTTTAAAAAAGCCCGTTTACAGCATACATTCTGCACCACCAGTTGCTGGATGGTATCCTCATATATATTGGCATAAGCATCCGTTGATACATCTACCGGATGAATCAACTTCGTTGCCTCTAAAATTCGCATAGCTTCTTCATGTTGGAGAACTAAAATCTGATAAATATATCCTCCATTCACTGACCGGTTCTTTCTGCAAAGAATTTCCGGACAAATATGAAACGCGCGACGTACTAGTTCATCATAACACTCTGCAACATAAATACTTTCTGTAGTAATAATGATCCGATATTCCTCATCTGCTGAAATGGACACCTTACCCTCCATGGTAATCATGGCAGCAATCTGGGCAATCTGACAATGCCTGGCACTTGGAATATGCTTTACAAGTTCTTCTTTTACTTCAGCGGAAAAAGACATGCCCCCACTCCTTTGCTATTTTTCCTCAATATCCTTATGCAGGGTTTTTATAGTATATTCACCACCTGCTAATTCTTTACTAAGAAGATTCGCCATGGTAACGGAACGATGTTTTCCACCGGTACACCCAATGGCAATGATAAGCTGATTTCTTCCTTCCTTCTTATATTTCGGAATCAGAAACAATATCATATCTTTTAATTTATTAAGAAATTCCTGGGCTTCTCCACCCTGTTTCACATAATCCTGTATGACTTTCTGATTTCCTGTAAGTGCCCTGAGGGCCGGAACATAATAAGGATTTGGTAAAAATCTCACATCAAACACCATATCTGCATCCAATGGAATCCCATACTTAAATCCAAAAGATAGAATCGTCACAATAAAACTATGATAATCTTCATTTTGTACAAAAATCTTCTGTAATTCTGCATTTAGCTCCCTTGTAAGTAGCTTCGTCGTATCGATAATATAGGAGGCTTTGCTTTTCAGGAAGGCCATTTTTTGTCTTTCTTCCTGAATTCCATCCTCAATTCGTCCTTCCGCTGCCAATGGATGTCGTCTTCTGGTTTCCTTATAACGTTTTACCAAAATTTCATCAGCAGACTCTAAAAATAAAATCTCATAGTGAACCTTATCTTCTTCCAAGGCGCTAAGATACATGGATACCTCTTCTAAATTCTTTCCATTCCGAATATCAATTCCAATGGCTACATTATCAATATCTGTGTGTTCATCGTATGCAATCTTCGCAAAAGTCTTAATCAAGGGAATCGGAAGATTATCTACACAAAAATATCCAAAATCTTCAAACATCTTTAGTGCCGTACTTTTTCCTGCTCCGGACATTCCCGTAACAATGACAAATCTCATGTGAAATCTCCTATCCTTTCCACTTCCATCTCCAAGGTAACTCCAAACTGCCTTTGTACTTCTGCCTGAACGTCTCTTATGACCTGCATAACATCTTTCGCAGTGGCATTTTCCTTATTAATGACAAATCCACAATGCTTCTCCGATACTGCTGCCCCACCTACCTGATATCCTCTTAATCCGGCATCCTGAATCAGCTTTCCGGCAAAATATCCGGAAGGTCTTTTAAAGGTACTTCCGGCGCTCGGAAATTCTAACGGCTGCTTTTGTCTTCGCAACCGGTCAAACCCTTCCTGCTTTTCCTTAATGGCACTGCCTTCTCCCTTATTCAACCGAAAGACCGCTTCCACCACATAGTATTCTTCATCCTTTATAATACTTCTACGATATCCGAACTTACATTCTTCATTATTCAGTATCTTTTTATTTCCATTCGTATCTAAAACTACCACCTGCTCTATCACCTGGCTCATTTCTCCATCATAGGCTCCGGCATTCATCCGTACGGCTCCCCCTACTGTTCCGGGAATTCCCCCGGCAAACTCAAGTCCGGTAAGCTCCTTCTCCCTTGCAAATAATGCCAGTTTACCTAAAGAACAGCCTGCCTGGGCAGTTATTTTTCCATTCTCTTCTTTCACTTCATTAAAATTACTTTGGAGTTTCATTACCACCCCATCGAATCCCGTATCTGACACCAACAGATTACTTCCATTTCCCACTGTCACAAAAGGAATTTGATTTTCCTCTTTCCACTTTAGCAAAGAAGAAATTTCCTCCACTGTTTTCGGAAAAACCATTACCGCAGCATTTCCGCCAACCCGAAAAGTGGTATGTTTCCTCATTGGTTCATTATACCGGATAGAATCCTCTTTTAGTAATGTCTTTAATTCTTCTAACAATGCTTCCCTCATGTTCCAATTAATCTCCATCTACATAGTTAAACCTATCTTACAATATTGAAGATGATTATTCAATGTGAAAATTACTGAAAAAACGAAAGGAATTTCACTTCCTTTCGTCAAAACAACGAATCAAATCCCACATTTTCGCCTATATAAAGAAAAAAACTCCAAGGAGATTCTCCTTGAAGTTTTCCTTATCTTACCAAATTTATAAAACGACATGGCTACTGTTCCGAAGAACCGTAACCATATACTTCCTGATTCTATCCAAATCACCTATTTACCAAAAATTAATTTAGCGCCACCCCACATACCGGCATCGTTTCCTAATGTGGCAAGTGTAAATTTTACTTCGCGGCTGGCATGAAATGCGTTCTTTTTATAATGTTTCTTGATTACTTCGATTAAGATGTCACCAGCTTTTGAAACGCCACCGCCAATCACGTAAACCTCAGGATCTACAACACAAGAAATATGTGCAAGGGCAAGTCCTAAATTTTCCCCAAGTTTTTCTACCAATTCATTGGCCAATTCATCCCCTGTCTTTGCTGCATCGAAAATTTCTTTTGCAGAAATATAGGAAATTTCTCTTAATTTAGAAGGCTGATCTGTGTTATTTAATGCCTTCTTGGCTTCCTTCACGATTCCTGTAGCAGAAGCGTACTGCTCTAAACATCCACATTTACCACATCCACAGGTATCCTTTTCTTCCTGGTTCACCTTAATGTGTCCGATTTCTCCTGCTGCTCCATTTACACCGGAAATCATTTTTCCATTCAGGATGATTCCGCCACCTACTCCGGTTCCTAAAGTAACCATTACCTGATCCAGATATCCTTTTCCGCCACCCTGCCAGCTTTCACCAAGTGCTGCCATATTGGCATCATTTCCAACCTTTACCGGCATGGAAATCATCTTACTTAATTCATCTGCTACGTTGAATACACCCCAACCTAGGTTGACACATTTTAACACAGTGCCATCCTCTTTAATCGGTCCTGGAACTCCCATACCGACTCCGGCACAATTATACTTAGGTACATTCTTCTCTGCAAGTTTTGCTTCGATTTCCTTTGCAATATCTTCTAAAATATATTTTCCGCCATCATCTTTTCTGGTCGGTATCTCCCATTTATCCAATAAGACACCTTCTACTCCGAAGAAACCTAACTTTATGGTAGTTCCTCCAATATCCACACCAAAACCAAATTCTGCCATAACAAAATCCTCCTATACTTATTTTTATTGGGTAATTGCGAAACTATATTATTTTTTGAAAGTGATTCAAAAGAATCAAATCAATGCAGGCACACTTTCACTGCATTCGTCTCGTAGCGTTACTAAATTCGCGACTTATCTTATATTTTAATCCAAACATTAGTCATTTGATTTGTTTTTAATATTTCCTGTTACACGATTATATAATTCCTGTGCAGCATTATATCCCATCTTCTTCTGTCTGTGGTTAACCGCCGCTGACTCTACAATAACCGCCAGATTACGTCCCGGACGAATCGGTATGGAGTGGCAGGCCACCTTATTTCCAAGGTATTCCACATAACACTCTTCCAGACCCAGACGGTCATAATTCGTCTCCCTGTTCCAATCTTCTAACTGAATCACCAAATCAATATTTTGTTCCAATTTTACACATTCTACACCAAACAGAGTCTTAACATCGATGATTCCGATACCTCTAAGCTCAATAAAGTGACGGGTAATATCCGGAGAAGAACCCACCAGCGTTTCCTCACTGATTTTCTTTAGCTCTACCACATCATCGGAAACCAAACGATGCCCTCTCTTAATTAATTCGATGGCCGCTTCTGATTTTCCGATACCACTTTCTCCGGTAATTAAAATTCCTTCACCATAAACGTCTACCAAAACTCCATGAATGGAAATTCTAGGTGCCAGTTCCACATTAAGCCAGCGAATCACTTCCGAAACAAAAGCGGAAGTCTTATCGTTGGTAATTAAAATCGGAGTAGAATACTTTCTCGCCATTTCAAATACAAACTCTCGTGGTTGCAAGCCTCTACAATAAATAATACAAGGAATGTGATATGAAAATAATTTCTCATACACCTCGATTTCTTTTCCTTTTCCTTCTTCGATCAGCTTGGTCGTATAAGAATATTCTACATTTCCTACAATCTGAACACGGCTGGCATCAAAATAATCAAAAAAACCTGCCAGCTGTAGTGCCGGACGATTAATATCGGAAACTGTAATCTCTAATTCACTTACATCAATCTCCGGTGTGGCATTCACCAAATGAAATTTTTCAATCAAATCCTTAACGGATGCCTTATACATCTTCTAACCTTTGCAATTATAATTTTGCTCTTCTGCAAATTCTAAACTGCATTATCCTTTCTGCTTTTGAATTCCTAATAGTTGATTGCGATGTTTTGATTCTTCTGAATCACTTTCAAATAAAATATTATAATTTCGCAATTACCTATTTGAATTTCTAAGCTTATTTAACCTCTTAATATAAAACCGTACTTACATCCTACATTTTATCATATGGTTTCCCGTCATGTCTACCACTATCCGTCTTTTCATGAAAAAAATCATAAATATTACGAGCCACCAAAGGAGTAATTCCTTCTACCATCTCCAGCTCATCTATCCCAGCTTCCTTCAGGCATTCAATGTCTTTAAAATGTTTCATCAAAGCCTTTCTTCTGGCTGGTCCCACCCCTTTTATATCATCCAGAACCGAATGAATCTGATTCTTACTTCTTAACATTTTATGATATTCAATGGCAAAACGGTGTGCCTCATCCTGGATTCTTGTTAATAACAAAAAAGCCTCACTTTTCGGCGGAAAGTTGATTTCTTTATTCTCATAATACAGGCCTCTGGTTCTATGTTTATCATCCTTTACCATACCACAGACCGGAATGTTTAAATGAAGTTCCTCTAACACCTTAAGTGCAACGTTTACCTGACCTTTTCCACCATCCATTAAGAGTAAATCCGGAAGTCTGGAAAAAGAGGAGGTTTCTTCTTCGCTGATTCCCCTTAAAAATCTTCGCTCCAACGCCTCTTTCATACTTTGGTAATCATCCGGTCCCTTCACTCCACGAATCTTAAATTTCCGGTAATCACTCTTTTTCGGAAGTCCTCCCTCAAATACTACCATGGAAGCTACATTCTGGAACCCACTGGTATTGGAAATATCAAAGGCCTCCATCCGGTTTGCAGAAGGAATCTTAAGTAAATCCCTGATTTCTTCCACTGCAAGAATCGTTCTTTGCTGTTGTCTCTTAATTTTTTCCACATCCTGAGCAAGAATCATAGAGGCATTTTCCTCCGCAAGACTCACCAGCCTTCGTTTTTCTCCCTTTTTCGGAACCGTAATGAATACCTTGTGTTCCCTTCTTGCACTCAGCCATTCCACAATGGCTCCCGTCTCCTCTTCCTCCGGTTCTTCCTGAAGTACAATCTCTCTTGGAATAAAAGGGGTACCGGAATAATACTGTTTTAAAAATTCTGTAATAATCTTACTTCTGGTTTCATCCATGGTTCGTTCCATATGAAAATGTTCCCTGCCCAGTAATTTCCCTTCCCGGACAAAAAATATGGATACCACTGCTTCTTCCCTGGAAGCCGCCATGGCAATAATATCCCGGTCTTCCAAATCCTGATTTGTAATCCTTTGTTTTTGGGCAATCTGCTGCACACTGTTTAGTAAATCCCGATATTCCATAGCCTCTTCAAATTCCAGCTGTTCAGATTTCTCCATCATTTTTGCATGGAGCTGGTCTGTCACTTTTTTATAGTTTCCATTTAGAAAATCCATAACCTCACCGACAGATTTCTGATATTGCTCTTTGGTCACATATCCCTGACAAGGTGCATCACACTGTTTCATATGATAATTAAGACATGCCCTTGTTTTTCCAATGTCTTTTGGCAAGGACTTATTACAGGTTCTGATCTTATAAATTTTCTGTAACAGTTCAATGGTTTCTTTTACCGCTTTCGAGCTGGTATAAGGACCAAAATATTTATTTTTATCCTTTTTCATCCTACGGCAAAACTGCACCCTTGGAAACTCTTCATCCAACGTAACCCGGATAAAAGGATAACTTTTATCATCTTTCAGCATGGTATTGTATTTCGGCTGATGTTCTTTGATCAGATTACACTCTAATACCAGTGCCTCTAACTCGGAATCTGTAATAATATACTCAAAATATGCAATCTGGGATACCATCTTTTGTATTTTAGAAGTCTTTTTTGTACCTGCCTGAAAATACTGACGAACCCTGTTTTTGAGACTTATGGCCTTTCCCACGTAAATAATCTCATCGCTTTTACTATGCATCAGATAAACACCGGGTTTTCCCGGAAGTTTTTTTAATTCTTCTTCTAAATCAAACATTCCTGCACTCCACTATCTACTGGTTAAAAGGAAAAACATCAAAGCGTTCTAAAATTTATCATTCCTTACACTCACACCGTCATAAAAATCACTGTTTTCTTACCTTTCTCCCCACTGCTTAGATTTCCTTTTCCAGAATAAATCTTTCAATGACATAAGCAACTCCATCTTCTCTTATCTTTCTTCCAATGCTTAGATTTCCTTTTCCAGAATAAATCTTTCAATGACGTAAGCAACTCCATCTTCTTCATTGGACTTTGTGATAAAATCTGCCACTTCTTTTACCTGTTCTTTGGCATTTTCCATCGCCACCCCAAGTCCTGCATACTGT
>JAFPAZ010000047.1 GCA_017390645.1 Lachnospiraceae bacterium | reverse complement strand
GACGGTAAGGAATGGAAATATTTCACATGGATATGTAATTTGTGGGGACGAATATTCCGGAAAGAAAACGTTAGCGAAGATATTTGCAAAAGCAATCCTATGTAAGGAGGATGAAGTATACTGTGGAAAATGTACTTCCTGCCTTCAGGTGGACAATGAGAATCATCCAGATTTCTTTTATTTACGGTATGAGAAGGAAACCAGTATCTCTGTAGATGAAATCAGGAAACAGATCAACCAGACCGTAGCGGTAAAACCTTATGCTTCTGAACGGAAAGTGTACATTGTTCCGGATGCTGATAAAATGACACAAGAAGCTCAGAATGCATTATTAAAGACACTGGAAGAACCACCGGAGTATGTGACGATTCTTTTGTTGGCATCCAACCCGCAAAAATTTCTGCCAACGATTTTATCCAGAGTAGTACAGTGGAAGATAAAACCGGTAGCGCAGGAAAAAATAGTATCGCTTCTTGTTTCAAAATATGAAGTGGAAGAGAGTAAGGCAGAATTTTGTGCAGGCTTTTCTATGGGAAATATAGGAAAGGCCATTTGTTTGGCGACGGTTCCGGATTACCAGGAAATTTATGATTTTTGTATCCATCTTTTAAAATATATTCATGAAATGCCGGTGCATGAGATTATCTATGCCATGAAGGATTTGTCCAAGCATAAACTAAAGATTAATGAGTATTTGGATTTTATTATGGTATGGTACCGGGATGTATTGATGTTAAAGGCAACGAATAATCCGAATAAAATTTTGTTCAAGAAAGAATATAAAGATATTAGTAAGCAGTCTCAGAGAAGTTCATTCGAAGGATTAGAGCACATTCTAACGGCAATTGACAAAGCGAAACAGCGTTTGGATGCGAATGTAAATTTTGATATTGCCATGGAACTTTTAATGCTTACCATAAAGGAGAATTAGCATGGTTGAAGTAGTAGGCGTAAGATTTCGAAAAACAGGTAAGATTTATCTGTTTCGGCCTGGAAAATATGATTTAAACGTTGGTGATAATGTTATTGTTGAAACTGCCAGAGGCGTGGAGTATGGCTGGGTAGTTTTAGGAAAGCGAAATACGGAGGAAGAAAAGATTATTTCCACCCTTAAGACCGTTATTCGGAAGGCTACACCGGAAGATGAAAAGCGGAACGAAGAAAATCATAAAAAGAGCCAGGAAGCTTTTAAATTATGCCAGGAGAAAATAAAGAAACATGAACTAAAGATGAAATTGATTGATGCGGAATATACCTTTGATAATAATAAGGTGTTGTTTTACTTTACCGCAGATGGAAGAATTGATTTCAGGGAATTGGTAAAGGATTTAGCCGCAGTATTTCGTACCAGAATTGAATTACGCCAGATTGGGGTAAGGGATGAAACGAAAATTGTAGGAGGAATCGGAGTTTGTGGACGTTCTTTATGCTGTAATTCTTACTTAAGCGATTTTGCTCCAGTGTCCATTAAAATGGCAAAAGAACAGAATTTATCTTTGAATCCTACTAAGATTTCCGGAATTTGTGGAAGGCTTATGTGTTGTCTGAATAATGAACAGGATACCTATGAATATCTGAATGATCATTTGCCGGAAGTAGGAGATACGGTAACAGTGATTGATGGATATAAGGGAGAAGTTCATAGTGTCAGTGTTCTTAGACAAAAAATAAAAGTAATTATTACAGATGATAAGGGCGATAAGGAAATTCGTGAATACAAAGCAGAAGAAGTGAAATTCAAACCTAGAAAGAGACGGGAACGTGTGGAATTGTCCAAGGAAGAATTAAAGGCATTAAAGGATTTAGAAAAGGATGAGGGAGAGTCTAAACTGTAATGATCAATCTAAATGCCAATGAAAGAATTGATGATTTAAATATTAAAGGATATCGGATTATTCAAAATCCTGATTTGTTCTGTTTTGGTATGGATGCTGTATTACTGTCCGGTTTTACCAAAGTGAAACCGGGGCAGAGGGTATTAGATATGGGAACCGGAACCGGTGTGATTCCCATATTGTTAGAGGCGAAGACAAAAGGACGAGAATTTATCGGATTGGAAATACAGGAATTAAGTTATGATATGGCTGTAAGAAGTGTGGCTCTAAACGGATTGGAGGAGAAAGTCCATATCGTGAAAGGTGACATAAAAAATGCCAGTGAGATTTTCGGAAAAGCCGGTTTTGATGTGGTTACCTGTAATCCGCCTTATATGAATGACATGCATGGATTAAAAAATCCGGACTTGCCAAAAGCGATTGCCAGACATGAAGTTCTTTGCACCCTTGAGGATGTCTGCAGACAGGCCGGTGAACTTTTAAGGGTAGGAGGCAGCTTTCATATGGTGCATAAG
>JAFPAZ010000289.1 GCA_017390645.1 Lachnospiraceae bacterium | reverse complement strand
TATATATTGGGGAAATTACATTTTGGTTCATTATTAACCTCAAATTGAATGGTTCGTTCTATAGCATCAAAAGGCTCCAGAATACCGTAACAACAATATCTTTCCGGTTTCTCATCTATCATTTCACCATATTCCGGGCTATCTATATAATAATCCCTACCTAGGATATAAATTCCCGCACCGGTAGTATTGTCAATTATAACAGGCACCATTACGTCCTCTCTTTGACCTTGGTTTAAAATTCGATACATTGCCTCATAATCTTCGTAGTTTTCTTCCGAAAATAACGTTTCTCTTACATCCGGAACTGCTTTTCTTCCACCAAACGCGATATGATTCTTTTCACAATAAAAATCCAGAAGATCCATGGTTCTGTCTTTCTTCCGGAAACGACTGTCGGAATCCTCTTCCTTCGCCCTTAAAGGATAACCTGCATCATAAAAAAACGTAGTGATATCCATATTAATCATACGCTCTTGCAACTCTTCCGTAATCCCAACCAGACCAGCCCGGATAGCATCATTTTTATCTTTCGACATTTCTTTTTTTATTCCTACCATTCCAGCCAGAATATCATCGTTTTTGCCTACCGACATCTCTTTTTTTATTCCTGCCATTCCATCCCGGATACCATCGTTTTTATCTATCGTAAGACTTTTTCCCGATTGCAACAGTTCACATACTTTACCATACTTTGCATTATGATTCCGAAGTCCTTTGTAAACCGAACTTCCTCCCATTTTCCTTCCGAATTCCAGAACCCACTCGGTCCAGGATTCAGGAAGGCGTAATTTGGAATTACTTTGAAGCATTTGAAGTATCCATATCATATATTCACTTTCTTTTATAGTACCATTCTGAAACTCCAGATAAACTAGCATCAGTTCTACATAGGAATCTTTTCGTTCTCCGGATTCTGAAGTTTTATCCCCTTTTTCATAAACCTTAAGAATCTCATTGGTAACCTGATTTAATAAGGAGAGGGGAACTTCCGGAAACTCTGCTTTTCCTTTTTTTGTAGCAAGTCTGGCCTTAAGCTCCTTTAACCAACTCTTTATCTGCTTATTCAGAGCAGTCTTTTTTCCTGCAGTTTTTGTTTCTTTTCGTACTTCCTCTAAAAACTGTTGGGATTCTTCTTTTTCTAGTTTCAATCCCAGAGTAATCATGGTAACTACATTTTCCAGTTCACTGTATCCTTTGCGCAGTTTTCCATCTTCTAACAAAGACTCTGTAAGAAATTCCACATACTCTTCTTTTGAAGCTTTTTCATCCTTTAATTCGGAATTTCTTTTTTTCAGCTGAATTCTGATATTTTTTTCCTTTTCATTTTTGATATAATGATAAATAAAGGAATTTCTGCCTTCTAAACGATAGTCATTCTTTAGTTTATTATAAAAATCGTCTTTATACTGTCCCATTTCATTCTTCTCCTCCATTCATACGAAGGATTAATTTTCCTATTTTCCTGAATCTTGTATAAATATCCATAAATTCATCATCCTGAACATAAAGAGACTGTTCTTCTTTTAATAAATAAACATTCAACATACCTTTGACATATTCATATAATGTGGATTTATAGTCAGAAAACAGATATTTTCGAAATATTTTGTATTGGTTTAGGAAGGAATCCTTGTATAAGAAATTTTTTCCCCATTTTGTTATTTTATCTACGTTTTCTTCGTACTCTTCGTCCTGCTCCCAATCCATTTTCTGATTTCTTTCTTCCATCTCCCTTTCTTCCTCTGACATTTTATCCCATTTTTCCTGCATCGCTATGGATTCTTCGTCCTCATCATATATTCCTACGAATTCATTTTCTGCTTCTTCCTGGGATTCCCGGAATTCATGATGTTCTTGTATCTCCTCCGCATGAACTTCCTCCATTTTTTTTCTTTCTTCCATGGAAATCAAATCATTTTTTTCTAAAAGAACAGAACCATAAGTATATCCGGAAATACCGTACACTCCCTTGATTGCATTATACATTTCATCCAGTAAACAAATGATGCCGTCAACGCCACCATTCGGCAAACCGTAAAGTTCTTCCAAATACAGATCATAACAATTTTTATAAGGAATTTTTTCTACTGCTTCCGCCAACTTCATCACTGTGCAAAAATTTCCTTTTTCCATTGATACCTCACGGCAAAAAGAAAAAAGGCAACTATTCCTATCATCCGTTTCAAAATCCAATGCCCGGATTGCAAGATAGAGAAAAGACTGATAAAATTCGATTTCTTCCTCCTGCAGTTTCATAGATGCTATTTCCTTTTCTAACTCCTCCTCTTTCAGATATCCGGCGACAAAATAATCATAAACAGAATTTTTATTAATATAGTCCTGTAAACACTTTGTCAGCTCTTTAATCCATTTCCATGCCTTTCTTTCTGAAAATTCACCAGGCGGGGTCTGAACAATGGAACGTACCTCTATCCTTCTTCCTGACATCAAAAGCTCAATCCCGTCTAACAGCTCTCGAATCTTTTGTTCCCTAAATTCAAGACTTCCCAAGTCTTGAAATAAATCTATTTCTTTTTTGGTAAAAGCCATATAATAAAATCCTCCTTTCTTATCCATTACCGTTTTATCATCGCAAAACTATAACACTCTAAGTGTCAAAAAATAAACCATCGCAGGCACACTTTCGTTGCGTACCAACCGATATTCCATTCTAATGATTTAATACATGCAATTCCAGCAATTCTTTGAAATCCAGATTCAAATCCCGAAGCTTGTTATACCACACAGTTCCCAATATTTCCGGGACATTATAATTTATAGAAGAACAAATGATCACCGGAATATAAAGATGCTCTTTTTTTAACCTTTCAATCAACTTAAATCCGGCATTTTCATCCGGTTTTGTTCTAGGAGCCATAGGATAATGCATGTCAGTTACAATGAGGTCGATCTTTTGACCTGGTTGACACTTTGATACATCACCTTCTACGCTTTCTCCTTGGCCAATGCTTTGATAAATTACCTTCCACGCTTCTTCCTGGTTGTCAACTTCTATTATATTTCTGATGCCACAAAAGGTTAATGCCTTGTTGACATCTACTGCCTTAAAAACATCGTCTTCAATTAAAAGTACTTTCATCTCTGATAAATTCATATTTGTCTTCTCCTTTTCCATCTGAACTAATTATAACATCTCTGCAATGATAGATGCCACATTTTGGACAATTAATTTTATTTTTTGTCGTATCTTTATTTTATCAAAGTCTCATAATGCGTTCGTAAATATTACGGATTGGTTACTCCTTAAAATTATGGCGTATACACCGCTTGCGGTGCATAAAAATAAGGCAACGAATGTTATGATTCATTGCCTTTTGATTTGTTGTTAGCGGTCCTTTTCGGCACCACATTTGGTACATACGTAAATGTCTTTGGTTGTAGTAACGGACGGAATGTGTACGATTTCTTCTACGGTCTTGGTGCCAACTTGGATTAGGTTTCATAATACTTATTTGACTACATTCAAGGTAATTTGTCAATTTCAATGAAAATTAAACATTTTTCAACTCTAACTTGCATTATTGTGTGTTATGTGATAATATAAAGTTATGCATACATATCTGATATTGCATGGGAAAACCCAGTAAATTTCTTGTAAAAATTTATGGAATTACATATACTATAATTAGATTAGGGCGATTTATAATGAGAATTGCCAAAATGAAGATTTTAAATTCTATCGCCGCTATTTAGACGACGAATCGAAATAATACACACATGTAAAAATAAAAACTTCCTTACTATTCAAAACCGGTTCTGGCTTTAAATTTAAATAACAAATGATATTAAGAGTAAACGAGGTTTGGGAGCATACTTTAATATGAAACTTTTAAAGATTTTTTCAAACATGGTTCTATGCTTTCGGATAATTTTTTATCAATCATAATTTTATACCTTCAGGTATTTTTTCAAACATGATTTTATACTTTCGGCTAATGCTTTTTAAAGTCATCTTGCTTTCTCATTATATCTTGGTGTATTGTAATCCCTTCATATTTTTTAGTCTGAATACACTTTTATTCAGAATTAGTGGTACTTCCTGTGCTTTTATCAGTTCAACAAGAACAGATAAGATTGGATACTTACATTTATTCTTTCAGCAAATAAGAATGGCGGCTTGCATTCCTTCTTTCAACAAATAAGAATGGCGGCTTGCATTTCTTCTTTCCCACATATTAAATAAGAATGGCTGTTTTTATACATTCTTAGAAGGAGGTACTTATGAATAAAAAAACAACTGTCATCTCAGATGACCTAGATGCCGGACTTTCTGCCTTACAGTACGATGAACATGCAAAAAATCTTCTGGCGGACAAGGAGATTCTGGCATACATTTTAAAGTATGCTACAGATGAATTTAAATCTATGCCCATCCGGGACATCATTTCCTGCATTGAAGAGACAGAAATTAAAAAGGTTCCAATCTCTCCGGGACTCACCAATGCACCAAAGATTACCGGTGAGAACTGCGAAGACAATATTCCCGGGGAAGGTTTCATCACTTTTGACATTAAAACAAGTGCTGTTACAAAGGAACGTATTAAAATCATCATTGATGTGGAGGCCCAGAAAAGCATAAAACTAAAATATCCCATCGAAAAAAGAATGATCTACTACCTTTCCCGAATGATTTCTTCCCAGAAAAACAGGGAATTTGTAAATGATGATTACCAAAACATTAAGAAAGTCTATTCCATCTGGATTTGCATGAATGTGGAAGAAGCAGATAAAAGAGATTCTATTACGAAAT
>JAFPAZ010000288.1 GCA_017390645.1 Lachnospiraceae bacterium | reverse complement strand
CGACAAATATTTTATATTTCTTAGTTAACGATAATTCTTTCAGTCTCTTTATCGAATAAGTGAATCTTACTTAAGTCGAATGCTAACTGAACAGTATCTCCTGGTCTTGCAGTAGTACGAGAGTTAACTCTTGCAGTAATATCAAACTGGTCAATGTTAAAGTATAAGTAAACTTCAGCACCTAACATTTCGTATACATTAATCTTAGCATCGATTACACTTTCTGGTGAAGATTCGATGAATAATTGTTCATCATGGATATCTTCTGGTCTGATACCTAAGATAATATCTCTGTCAATGTAATTTCCTTCGATTAACTTAATAGCCTTTCCTTCAGGAACTTTAATAGAATGAGAACCGAACATTAATAAAATGTCAGAACCGGACTTAACAGCCTTACATTCAATGAAGTTCATAGCCGGAGAACCGATAAATCCTGCTACGAATAAGTTTTGTGGCTTATCATATAAGTTCTGTGGTGTATCTACCTGTTGAATGATACCATCCTTCAATACTACGATTCTTGTACCAAGTGTCATAGCTTCTGTCTGGTCATGAGTTACATAAATGATAGTTGTTTGTAATCTTTGATGTAACTTTGAAATTTCGATACGCATCTGAACTCTTAACTTTGCATCAAGGTTTGATAAAGGCTCGTCCATTAAGAATACCTTAGGTTCACGAACGATAGCACGTCCCATAGCAACACGCTGTCTCTGACCACCGGATAAAGCCTTTGGTTTACGATCTAACAAATGTTCAATATCAAGAATCTTTGCAGCTTCATGAATTTGCTTATCAATCTTATCCTTTGGCACTTTCTTAATCTTAAGACCAAATGCCATATTATCATATACTGTCATATGTGGATACAATGCGTAGTTCTGGAATACCATAGCGATATCTCTATCCTTTGGTTCTACGTCATTTACCAACTTATCACCAATCCACAATTCACCTTTACTGATATCTTCCAAACCAGCGATCATACGAAGTGTAGTAGATTTACCACATCCTGAAGGTCCTACGAAGATGATGAATTCTTTATCTTCAACTTCTAAGTTGAAATCTTTTACTGCATTAAATCCATTTGAATAGATTTTATAAATATTCTTTAAAGATAAACTTGCCATTTTATATTTCTCCTCCTTGGGTTATGTTTACTTTAATGCTAGGTTATATAATACACTTTTTTTAATCAAAATACCATATTATATATAAACAAAGAATTTTAAAATCTTTTGTTTAATTTGCATATACACTTTCAAAAATTATGCAATATTCTCATTATTTCGGCAAATTGTAGTGTTTTTTGCCAATGTGTAATGCTTTCAAAATCTTATGTATCTTCTTTTCAGATTTTTTCATGTATTCCAGGCTGTCTCCCAGCATAACTACCATTTTTGTATCCAGTTTATCCACATAATTTCTGATAAATTCTATCTGGATGTCATGCTGCATCAAAGAAAAAACAACAGGAGCCATGTCCATGTTCATTTCATTCACAAAACCATCCATATCTGTTTCCTTCATCTGCGCAACAATTATATTTTTACATAAATTCCTATCCAGATGAAGGAATCTCATAAATGCCTCACAATCTTCTTCTGAAGAAGAAAGAACAATCACCTTTTCTTTCTTCTTCTTTACATAAGTGCTGATAATTTTCAGAAATTCAATTCCTTTTACAATTCTACTATAATTTTCTTTTGCACTTTGTAAATCTTCATATAATTCCGTCTGAACTGCCATTACCAATTTCGCACTTTGAATCAAAGAAATTTCTTCTTCACTCAAATCAGTTAAAACCAATTTCGGTTCCACATAGTAAATCAAATGTATCTGTTCTGACGAAAAATATTTCTCAACCAATTCTTCTGCTTTTGTTTCTGACATGCAGTCAAATTCAAGTTCATAAATACTTTTTTTATTATGCATATGAGACACCTCAACGCTATATTTACAACAGTTTCGAGTATTTTTAAGCTTCGGGATTAATTTACTGTTGTATCCTGTGAACTTAAGATAATTACAACATCATATCCCGCAGGTACTTCACCTGTCTCAATTGTGGCAGATGGGAAGTAGGTCTTCAAATCCTCTCCTAAAGAAGCATTGTTCACAATAATCTTCGTAGCTTCTAAAGTACCGCCTCCACCTTTATAATTTGTTACGCTGGTAACCTGATATCCATCTGTGTTCAGTTTCGTCTGCCATTTCTTTGCAAGACCATTTACGAAAGTACTATTTTGGATCTGAATGACAGCCTCTTTTGTACTCATTCCTTGTGGTTCTTCCGGCTCAGTAGCTGGTTCTTCTGTACTCTGCTCTGTGTTTTCTGTATTTTCAGTACTTTGAGTATCATCTGAATTTTCTTCACTACTGTCTCCTTCCGAAGTTGAAGCAGAAGGATCTTCTGTAGAAATCACTTCTTTTCCTGCACCTGCCGGCTTTGCTATAATTTCTTGAACCAGCTGTTGCATTTGAACAGAGTCAATAAAATAACGTCCATCTTCAACTAATCCACCTACTACAATATGGAAAGAAATCTCATCCGGATTTACATTATATAGCTTTTCTAAATAAGGAGCATAATCATCGTATACCGCATCAGACTGCATAATTTCAAATACATAAGAATAGTATTCTTTTAATTTATCCAATGAATTCAAAGAAAAAATAAAAGAATAATACTGGTTCAGATATCCGCACATTTCATTTGCCTGATCTATTTTTGACTCATAGGAATCTTCTGCTTTAATTATGGCTAATGCGTTCTCACCATCAATATACTGCATTCCCGCCGGTACCTCTACACTGACACCTTTTCGGTTAATATACGAAATGTTTGTCTTTAAATCATAATTTAATGGTGTGACAAGATTAATCATCTGAATAAACTCTTCTTCGCTAAACACTTCATAATAGTCCACCTCAAGCCCTAAGATATCTTCCAATGCAATAATCGTATTTTCATATCTGGCTTCTTTGTTAAAATACAATGCAATACTGGATAAATTCATGCTGGCCATCAAATCAGCGTTTTTACTACTTAATGTCTGATAACATTCGGAAGACATCGTAAGATAACATCTTTCCGGAATCACCACAAAATCCAGATTATTTGTTTCCGTGTTAAAAATTTTAACAATAAAGTAATCAATCCCACCAACCGTGGTATTTTCGCCCATCATCGCCGTAACAAAAATTCCGTCATCCCTATTTTCTATGGTAATCGGTTGTTTCGTAGTATCTGGTTTATCTTCTTTTTTGTTTTTTGATTTTTTCACAAAAATCACAACTATAATCACCGCAATAACAACGAATATAAGACCTTTTTTGCTCTTTTTTTTCATAATGTGTCCCTCCGTACCATCATTTGTATTTTCACTCTCATTTTTACAAATATGTTTTACTGCACATTGTGCCAATTTTTACCTCGAATATACAAAAAATCCCTGGTAAACAAAAAAAACTCCCTTCCAGGAGTTGTAAAGCTGATAACGGGAGTCGAACCCGTGACCTCAACACTACCAATGTTGCGCTCTACCTCCTGAGCTATATCAGCATAACATCGCATTAAGATGTTACCACAAACGTTATTTTGTGTCAATACTTTTTTTAATTTTATTTCGAATTCTTTGAACTGCATTGTCTACAGCCTTTGTATCCTTACCTAGCATTTCCCCTATTTCACCATAAGACTTACCGTCTAAGAATAAACTCAGCACTTCCTGCTCCAAGCCGCTTAGCTTTTCCTTAATCCCTTCTTCCAACCGTTCTATTGTTTCATGTTCTAGTAAAATATTTTCGGGATTTGAAAAATTTTCAGCTGCCTGTATGGTATCCATAACAGCTACTTCCGTACTCTCCTGCACTGGTTCATAAAACGAAACATAAGAGTTTAACGGAGAATGTTTTTTTCTGGTAGATGCTTTTACGGCATTTACCAATTGCCTTTGAATACAGATTTTCGCAAAAGTAAAAAAAGAAGCTTCATTTTCCATACTATAATCTCGTATTGCCTTAAAAAGTCCAATCATTCCTTCTTGAATAATATCTTCTGAGTCGGCTCCCATCATATATAAAGTTCTGGCCTCTTTTTTTACCAGCCCCCTGTATTTATTCATCAAAAAATCCATAGCCTCTTCGTTGTTTTCTTCCCGAATCAGCCGAATCATCTGTTCATCTTCCAACTTTGTAAAATCTCTTGACATAAGCGCCTCTCTCCATGAACTTTACCCGTTTCGTCTTTGCCGGAACACCTCATAAGCCAACACACCTGCTGCAACAGATGCATTCAAAGAATCAATTTCCCCCTTCATTGGAATTGAGGCCGTAAAATCACAGGTTTCTTTCACCAATCTGCTTACTCCTTGTCCTTCGTTTCCGATCACAATCCCGATAGGTCCCTTTAAATCAAGGTCATACATTACCTCACCACCCATATCTGCACATACAAACCAAAGTCCCTCTTTTTTTAGTTCTTCCATAGTCTTTTTAATGTTTGTCACTTTCGCCACCGGTGTGTAATTGATTGCTCCTGCGGAAGTCTTCGCTACTGTAGCTGTAAGCCCCACTGCTCTTCTTTTTGGAATAATCACACCATGGGCCCCTACCAGATTTGCCGTACGGATGATAGCACCTAGGTTATGAGGGTCCTCAATCTCGTCTAAAATAAAAATAAATGGTGGTTCTCCCTTTTCCTTTGCAACATCTAATATTTCTGAAACTTCTGCATATTCATATGCTGCTGCCATAGCAATAGCACCTTGATGGTGTCCCGTCTTTGACAACTGGTCTAATCGTTCCTTTGTAACAAACTGAATGATGGTATCCTGTTTTTTTGCTTCCCGTAAAATCGTTTTAATAGGTCCATCCTGACACTTATCCAGTATAAAAAGTTTATCAATGGTTTTATTGGAACGAAATGCTTCGATGACCGCGTTTCGTCCTTCAATCGTAAATTCTTCGTATCTCATTTATTCCTCTGCTTTCTTATACATCTTTTCTTTCCAATGCAATTTTGACAAGTTCAATCGCTCTTATTAGGTCTTCTTTTAAATACAGGTATCCTATCAACGCTTCAAAACCTGTGGCAGCCCTGTAATCCGACACCGTGGCATTTTTTGCCATGGTATAGGATTTTGCATTTCTTCCCCTTTTATAAACTGCCATTTCCTCTTCTGTCAATTCCTCTGCTATGGCATGAATCATATTTGCCTGGGTTTGGGCTTTTACTAAATCACTTGCTTTTTTATGATATTTCTGAACCTGCATATCTTTCTTTGAAACCAGGATGGTACGAATCATTAATTCGTATACCCCATCTCCAATATACGCAAGTGCCAAAGGGGAATATCCCTTCGGGTCCACCTGACTTATCTGAAAAGCTTCTTTAAAATAGTCCTTTATATTTTCTTCCATTTTACTCCTTCTCTTGTATCTTCCAGTACAATTCCCATTTCCAGAAGTTCCGCCCTTATCTCATCTGCCTTGGCAAAATTCTTTTCCTTCTTCGCAGCCTTTCTTTCTTCTATCTTCTGTAAAATAAGTGTCTCTAATTCCTGATCCACAGCACCTTCCTCTTCTAATTCACCCATTGTCAGATCCAGGGATAACACTTCATCAAAACTACGGAACAATGCCAGTTTGGTTGCATCTTTCATCTCTGCCTTTAATACTTCATAACAAATGGTAATTGCCATGGAAGTATTTAAATCATTTTTTAAGGCATCTAAAAATTTCCCCTTATACTCCTCAAATTTTTGCATTTCTATTTCTTCACTATCAGTTAGTTTGGCAATGTTTTTTCTTAATTTCAAATAAGAATTTTCCATATTATCCATAACTTCATAAGAAAATTCCAATGGTTTTCTATAATGAGACTGTAAACAGAACATTCTGTATACCAGCGGATGATAATTTTTCTCTTCTAATAAGGACACCGTCAGAAAATCACCCTTTGACTTACTCATTTTTCCTGATTTATCATTTAAGTGATGCACATGGAACCAGTAGTTACACCATTTATGCCCCAAATAAGCTTCACTTTGTGCAATTTCATTGGTATGATGAGGAAAGATATTATCCACTCCACCACAATGAATATCCATGTACTCACCCAGATGTTTCATGCTGATACTTGAACATTCAATGTGCCATCCCGGATAACCTACCCCCCATGGGCTTTCCCACTTTAATTCCTGATTATCAAATTTTGATTTCGTAAACCATAATACAAAATCACTTTTATTTTTCTTATTTGTATCTTCAGCTACGTCATCTCTTACACCAACCATAAGTTCTTTTTCACTCTGACTGGAAAACACATAATAATCCTGTAGTTTTGAAGTATCAAAATATACATTTTCCCCGGCAACATAAGCATACCCTTTTTCCAAAAGAACTTCTATCATATGAATAAATTCTTTAATACAGTTCGTAGCCGGTTCCACCACATCCGGTCGCTTAATATTTAATTTTTCACAATCAGAGAAGAAAGCGTCTGTATAAAATTTCGCAATTTCCATTACTGTCTTATGTTCTCTTTTTGCTCCTTTTAACATCTTATCTTCGCCACTGTCTGCATCACTAGAAAGGTGTCCCACATCCGTAATGTTCATAACACGTTTTACATCATATCCGGCATACCGGAAGGTTTTTTCCAATACATCCTCCATAATATAACTTCTCAAATTACCAATATGAGCAAAATGATAAACTGTAGGTCCACAAGTATACATGTTTACCTTTCCTTCTTCATTTGGAATAAAAGTTTCCACCTTTTTCGTAAGTGTATTAAACAATTTCATATTATTTTCCATTTTAATCTCCATTCATCTTTCACCTTTACTCATCACGACGTCTCTGGCAAATCACCTCGAACAAAACTAAGCTCCACGTTTCTTTGTCAGCTGTTGTTCAATTTCATCCAGTTTTTCTTTTATGGTTACATTCTGCATTTGCAATGTTGTAATATCTTCCATAACAGGATCTGGCAGATGTACCTGATCCATATCACTTCTAGGCACTTTAACATTATCTCGTTTTACAATTCTTCCCGGAACCCCTACCACAGTACAATTTGGCGGAACTTCCTTTAATACCACAGCCCCGGCACCTATCTTAGAATTTTCTCCTATGGTAAAAGAGCCTATAATCTTAGCCCCTACACTTATCATAACATTATCCTCAATTGTAGGGTGTCTCTTTCCATTTTCTTTTCCTGTTCCTCCCAAGGTAACCCCCTGGTATAAAGTTACATTGTTACCAATAATTGTAGTTTCACCAATTACAACTCCATGACCATGATCAATAAAAAATCCTTCCCCGATTTCAGCCCCTGGATGGATTTCGATTCCGGTCTTTCTTGCTGTCTTTTGTGAAATGAACCTTGCAAGAAAAAAATGTCCTTTTTTATATAATTTATGAGCAATCCTATACCAGTATACTGCCCAAAAACTAGGATATAACAATACTTCCCAATCTGATTTTATTGCAGG
>JAFPAZ010000287.1 GCA_017390645.1 Lachnospiraceae bacterium | reverse complement strand
AATCATAGCCTTACCCCTTTCGTGGGCAATTCCGGCAATTTTCGCGTCCTGTTCTGTAACACCTTCCTTTGCATCAATGACTAAAATAGCCACATTACAACGCTCTACTGCAGATACAGTACGGATGATGCTGTAACGCTCAATGTCTTCTTTAATTTTGCTCTTTTTTCTAAGACCGGCGGTATCAATGAATACATACTCTTTTCCATTTCGTTTAATCGTTGTATCAATGGCATCTCTGGTAGTACCGGCAATGTCAGACACGATACAACGGTCTTCTCCCAACAATTTGTTAACAATAGAAGACTTTCCAACATTTGGCTTACCAATAATGGCAATTCGAGGCCTGTCATCTTCTTCCTCTTCTAAATTTGATTTCGGAAAATGACTGGTTACTTCATCCAGCATATCTCCTAAACCCAGTCTTGAGGCGGCAGAAACCGGGAAAGGTTCTCCCATTCCCAAATTATAAAATTCATATACATCCGGCATAAATTTTTCAAAACTATCTACTTTATTTACAACCAAAACCACAGGCTTATGGGATCTTCGAAGCATATCTGCGACCTTATAATCTGCATCTATTACACCCTGTCTTACATCTACCAAAAATACGATTACATCTGCGGTTTCAATGGCAAGTTCCGCTTGTTGACGCATGCTTTTTAAGATAATATCTCCACTTTCCGGTTCAATACCTCCGGTATCAATCATGGTAAAGTTATAGTTAAGCCATGTAACATCGGCATAAATACGATCTCTTGTAACTCCAGGAGTATCCTTTACAATAGAAATCTGATCTCCTGCTAATACATTAAACAATGTAGATTTACCAACATTAGGCCTTCCTACGATTGCAACGATTGGTTTGCTCATTTGTTTTCTCCTTTACATCTATTTCATAATAGCATTGAAAAAATCTGTACCGTTTGATTTTACAATATCCACAGGTACTTGTAAAGTTTTTTGGAATTCTTCCAATGTTATATCATCTAAAAATATATCCTCGTCTGCCTTAAGCAGATTTCCCGGCAATAATAATTTATCTCCTAAAGGCTTATCCTTCAGCTGTTCTAAGATATCCGTTGCTGTTAACAAACCGGTTACGGTAATAGTTTCTCCAAAATAATGATTGGCAATACAATATACATGTAGCTTTACGCCTTTGTATTTCTTTTCCAGGCACTCCTTAAAATACAAAATAGCGGGATGGGCCAGTTTTGCGGTTACAACAGAAACTTCAATTTTTTTATCAAATTCCTTTGATTTTTCCATTGCTTCTTCAAATTCGCTAATAAATAGCCTCATCATTCCCACTCCATTTTCCAGCTGTCCATAACCGTCATAATACTCTTCCTCCGGAAAAGGAAGACCCGCAAGGCAGAACCATTCATCAGAAGCATGCACGAAACGATTTCCCTTTTCTTCTAAAAGTTTCTTCTGCCATTTGTGAATCATATCCAAAGTTTCCAAAGCACTTTGCTGATCAAAAATTTCCAACGGATATAAATTGTCTCTAAATTTTGTTAAGCCAATGGGCACCACGGAAAGACTCTCCATATAAGGCATAAATTCACTCAAATCCTGAATGGTACGTTCTAATTCTGCCTTATCATTGATATCTTTGCAAAGAACAACCTGGGCATTCATCGGTATTTCCGCCTCATATAACATTTTTATCTGCTCTAAAATCTTACCTGCAAAGCGATTATTTAACATTTTACAACGAAGTTCCGGATTCGTGGTATGAACCGAAATATTAATAGGTGCTAGACGATATCTAATAATTCGGTTTAAATCTTTTTCTTTCATGTTGGTAAGGGTAATATAATTTCCTTGTAAAAACGAAAGTCTGGAATCATCATCTTTAAAATAGAGCGTATTCCTCATCCCTTTTGGCATCTGGTCAATAAAACAAAAAATGCACTTATTATGACAGGAACGATATTGATCCATTAAAGGTTCCTCAAAAACAAGACCTAAATCTTCATCAAAATCTTTTTCTATTTCATACAGCCATTCCTCTCCATTTTTCTTTTGAACCAGCAGTTCCAGATACTCGTCCTGAGTTAAAAACTGATAGTCAAAAATATCCTCAATCTGGGTATCGTTAATGGAAATCACTGCGTCTCCGGCTTCTAAATCCTCTAATTCTTCCGCGATACTGTTAGGCTGAATCTCTTTGATTATATTTTTATTTTTTCTTTTATTGTCCATCTTTGATTTGTCCTTTCATCATAAGCCCTCCACCTAATACACCTCTTAAGCCTTTACTGGCTCTATGAGAAAATAGAAAATCCGGATTACAGCAGGTACATAAATTCCCAACGAATATATTTTCTTCCTTCACACCGGCATTTTTTAGGGTAGTTCGATTTGCTTCCCACAAGTCAATATGATATTTCCCGTTCCTATCATCTCTCACAAATCTTTGGCAATCTTCTCTTGAATAAGCCTCAAAAAACTCCTCTGCAACGTCCTTACTGACCTCATAACAATCCCTGCAAATGGAAGGACCAATCGCTGCAAGAACATCCTTTGCATCACATCCGAATTCTTCTTTCATTCGTTCAAGTATTTTCTTAGGAAATAAACCTTTAGTACCCTTCCAGCCACAATGGGAGGCACCGATTACCTTTTTCACCGGGTCATAATAAAAAACGGGAACACAGTCTGCACCAAAAATCATCAGGAAAATATCTTCTTCTCCGGTAATCAACCCATCCACATCACTATAATCCTGTGGAAAAAGAATCCCTTTTCCTTTATCTTCCTTGGTAACCACCCGAATATTGGTAGTATGGGTCTGCTGGGATAAAACCAGTTGGTGTTTTGATATCCCTAATGCATCGGTAAAAAGTTCAAAATTCTTTTGAATGTTTTCCTCAGACTCATCTTCACCACGCCTAAAATTCATGGAAGAAAGGTGATTTTTACTCACACCTCCCAGCCGAGTAGAAAAACCATGAACTAAAGGGAACTCTTTAAAAATAGGAAATTGTATGAATGTAACATTATTTTTATTTATAATATCCACATTTTCACCATAGGGGCTATTTATTATGTCCATAAAACTTATCCTTTCCACTTCGTTATTGTAATAGGCGTTTGTGAAACTATAATATTTTATTTGAAAGTGATTCAAAAGAATCAAAACATCGCAGGTACGCTTTCGCTGCGTTCGGCTCGTAGCGGTATT
>JAFPAZ010000286.1 GCA_017390645.1 Lachnospiraceae bacterium | reverse complement strand
GGCAGGTGGTATACCAATGAAACCATCGACCAGATGTTAATGGAACGACATCTTAATAAAAAGGCAAGGCGTTCCTCCGGAAAAAATCATTTAAAAGGGCCGAAGAAACGGACAGAGGAAGATGATTTGAGATTTGAGCAGTCTTTTGAAAAGTTGATTGTGGCAGTGAAAGAAAATTTTTAGATGTGGAACTTGCATACTATGGAGTGTTAAAAATGGATAAATTAAAACATATATTGCAAAATGAAGTAAGTGGATGGAAAAAATGGGAGTTATGCTGGCTTTTTTTCTCATGTATCGTAATCATTATCATGAGTATTTATTGTCAGGAAACAGTGATGGGAATCGTTTCTGCGACAACGGGCGTTGCGTATGTTGTTTTAATGGGTAAGGGAAAATTAAGTGCGTATTTATTTGGACTGGTCAATTGTGTGTTATATGCCATTATTTCCTATAAAGCCACATTTTATAGAGAAACCATGTTAAATGTGATATATTATATACCCATGCAGTTCGTAGGGTTTTATATGTGGAGTAAGAATATGAACTCCGAAACTAAGGAAGTTCGTAAACGTCATATGACAAAGAGCAAAAGAGTCATTATGGTATTAACCATTGCAATATTAGTTGCAGCTTACAGCTTTTTATTAAGGTATATGGGAGATATGCTGCCATTTATGGATTCTTTTACAACGGTGTCATCCATTGTGGCAATGATTATTAGTATCGGTATGTATGCAGAGCAATGGTGGATTTGGATTGCGGTGGATGTCATGTCGGTGATTATGTGGGGAATTGCATATTCAAACGGGAATGACAGCATTGCCACCCTTCTTATGTGGATTATTTATTTAGCAACCGGGATTGTTATGTGTATAAAATGGGAAAGAGAAATTAAAAAGAATGGCAGACAAATAAAGGAATAGTATGAAGCATGTCAGCTTTGAGGCGTTGAAAAATTTTAAGGTTGTGGATGGTAAAATTGAAATATGCAAGAGAACAGAGTGACAATAAAAGATATTGCAGAAGAATTGGGTGTTAGTACTGCCACGGTATCTAATGTGATTCATGGTAAAACCAAGAAGATATCCCCAAAGACTGTGGCGAAGGTTCAGGAAAAAATAGAGGAAAGCGGTTATCTTCCGAATATGGCGGCGGTATTATTGGCACAAAATACTTCTAAAATTGTCTGTATTGTGTTATCAAATGATGTGAAATATGAAAATAAGATGATAGAAGACCCTTTTGTAAGTGGGATGCTAAATTATCTTTCAAAAGAATTAGCGAAACATGATTACTTTGTTATGTTAAAAGAAGAGTCTGATGTAAAGGAGATTGTTCGTTATGCCTCCATGTGGAATATGGCAGGCTTGGTACTGATTGGGTTTTGTGCCATGGATTACGAGAAACTCCGCAGTAATATGCATATTCCTTTTGTAGTGGTGGACTCCTATCAAAAAGACGTTCATAAATATTCAGATGTAGGAATTGATAATATTCAAGGCGGTTTTTTGGCCGGCTCCTATTTAATAAAAATGGGACATAAGAACATTATGTTTTTGTCGGATAATGATGAGGATTGTGACCATGACCGTTATGTTGGACTTACCAATGCATTAAAAGCCGCAAATCTTCCCTTTGATAAAAAAGATTTCAAAATGCTTAGTCCCTATAAAGAGGAAAGAATTAAGATATATGAGAAACTGTATTTTGAAATGAACCGATATACGGCAGCATTTGTGGCATCCGATATGTATGCCATAGAATTTATGAACTTTTTGCAAGGTAAAGGAGTATGGATTCCAAAGGATTTTTCCATTATGGGTTTTGATGATATCCCATTGGCAGCCATGGTTTACCCGACTCTTACCACTGTTTCGCAGAATTTGGAATGCCGTTCGAAAGTTGCAGTGGAATTACTTCTAGAACTTATCAATGGAGAGTCAGAAGGCAGGATGGTATTATTGCCGGTGGAAGTGGTGGAACGGGGAAGTGTAAGTGAATGTGTCGGCTAGTGTAGAAACTAGTCGACTTTTATTGTGTAATTTTTGTGTACAATATGATTGACTGTTACACAATGAGTGTGTATAATATTAATATAAGGAGGAACACGAATGAAGCAACGGGAATTGGTTAAGAAACTGGAAGATGGTGGGTTTGTTTTCGAGAGGCATGGAAGCAATCATGATGTCTACGTTAGAGGCTCTGAACGTGAAGAAGTTCCGAGGCATAAAGAAATCAATGAGAAATTAGCCAAAGCAATATTAAAGAGAAGGGGATTGATATAATCCCTTATCTCTTTAACTTAATGATAGAATATATAAGTGGAGGTAGATGAAGATGAAAAACGTTTATCCAGTATTTTTTACAAAAACTGATGGAATGATATTGGTTGAAGTGCCAGATTTGGAAATATTAACGGAAGGGAAAGATATGAATGATGCCATTGATATGGCAAGAGATGCGATTGAATTAAAATGTGTATCAATGGAAGATGCGAAAGAAGAAATTCCTGTTCCATCAAGTTTAAGCGAATTAAATATTTCTGAAGGAACTTTTGCTGCAGAGGGTGAAACGGTTGTGTCGCTGGTAGATTTTGATTCTTCAGAATATAGAAGAAAAATAGATACTAAAACAGTCAGACGAAATGTTGCTTTACCAAGCTGGTTAAATTATGAAGCAGAAAAGGCACAAATCAATGTATCGAGAGTTTTACAGGAAGCCTTAGTGGCTACTTTGGGAGTGAAGAAAAATTTCTAAATTAAGAAAATATAACGGAGAGTATTCGTAAATAATCAGGTATAATGAAAGAGATGGGGTTGAAAGAAAAATGAGTTTTACAAACAAGGAACTTTTAAGAATCGCCATGGAACAGTCTGCAATGGATGCGAATTGTGATGTGACTGATTTTGTGAGTAAGCAGAATGTAGTAGTAATATCAAAAGAAAATAAGAATGCAAGGAAATATTTAAAACTGCCATTACCATGTAACCTGATTTCCTATGGAAATAACATTGTAGCATCTGTGCGAGAAGAGTACAAGGAGATTGTGATGTCTTATATTAATCGATATTCGATAGAACATTGTTTTGAAACTCCTAATATGCACGTTTTAAATGATGCATTGCAAAAAGAAAAAATTCGAATTTGTTTTATGGCAGAATATTTTCTTCCGGATTTGGATTGTTTACGGATATTAGAATGTGGGTATGAACTTAGAGTTTTGCGCCAAGAGGATTTTTCTACATTATATAAAAAAGAATGGAGCAATGCACTTTGTGAAAAGCGTAAGGAATTAGATGCTTTAGGTGTTGGAGCGTATGATGACGGAGTGCTTGTGGGATTGGCGGCTTGTTCCGCAGACTGTGATACCATGTGGCAAATAGGGGTAGATGTGTTACCGGAATATCGAAGAAAAGGCATTGCCTGTGCATTGACAAGTCGTTTGGCCTTGGAAATATTAAAAGAAGGAAAAGTTCCGTTTTATTGTGCAGCGTGGTCTAATTTAAAATCCGTAAGAAATGCAATAAAAAGTGGTTTCAGACCAGCCTGGGTTGAAATGACAGCCAAGGAATGGGAAGTAGTGGATGAAATGAATGGGGAAGTGTGAATAAAAAAGGCGAAGATAATGAAAGATGTAAATTTATAGATATTATGAAAAGTAACGCAAGCTATGTAGCTAAACATAATGATGATAGGAAAGACATTCAAAAGAGAGTTGATAATACTGCGGTATTATCAACTCTTTCCATATCTAATTTTTCTAGCTTAATTCTTCGAATTATTTTCCCGTTTTAAAGATTTTTTAAACTTTGCCATGTTATCATGTCTATAACAAGGAAGTGGTTGCAGGCATCTGCAACAGATAAAACCATAAATTAAATATAGCCGAGATGATTAAAAGGTCAATTGACGTAGCTTGTAAACAGGCGACACATAAATGTGACACCTAGCCATGTTAGTGGCGGTTTACAAGATATGTCGTGAATAATTGAGACGAGGCATAGAAAGAACGGGTGAAGAGAAAAAATCATGTTTTTAAAAATGTTAAAAAAAGACTTAAAATTGAAAAAAGGCTTAAATGTGATATTGTTTATCTTTATGACAGTGGCATCCATATTGGTGGTGGCCAGTGCCATACAGGTGTATACCCATCTTGCCGGAAAGGGAAGAACTTACGAGATTTGCAATTCATCCGATTTGGTGATTGTCAACCAATCCAGCGTTCGGGATAGAGAAAAGGATGGGAAAAAAATCATAGAATGGTTTCATGGTAAAAGCGAAGTGGAAGAGGTATCATCCAATGAAATGATTCAATTTGTCAGCACTGACATTGATTTTGAACATTTTGAAGAAGAATTGAATGCTTCTTTTTTTGAACTTTCCCATTTCGTAACAAAACAAAGTTTTAAGC
>JAFPAZ010000285.1 GCA_017390645.1 Lachnospiraceae bacterium | reverse complement strand
ATAAAGGCTTTACACTCTGCCTCATTACCATCTAACATCATGGCACTTACCTGTTCTAAGGAAGGTACCAGATTTACCACCTGCTGCTCACGGATTCCCGCAACTTCAATATCATATTCAAAAGGCATGATTACCGGTTCCGTCTGAATTGGCCGTTTATCATCCTCTGTCAGACACATCATTCTTCCAATCACAGCACCTTCTACGCCTATTGCACCTTCCTTTCTTGCAATATGATCAATCTTTATGTTACCATCCATATTAAGCACACTTAACACTCTGCCCTTTAACTGCTTTATCCCCACTCTTTGACTGATTTTTGTCTTAGCATGATTTTTCGCAATCAGACTTTCAAAGGCAAACTCTTCTGTTACATTATCAATTTGCTCCTCCTTAGAATAAGTGTCCCAAAGCAGACGCATGTTTGTATCTTCATAAATCTTAATATACAAATCCAACATAACATCTGTAAAAATGATTCTTTCTTCCCCATCACTGTCATTCTTAATATCCGCCTGCATATTTCCAATTTTGGCACTAATTTCCCAGGTCATATCTTCTCTACATAACGGTTCCTTCAACTTTTCAGAAAAAGTAATATCCTGCTGCACATATTGAACCGGAATATGCTCCTTATTTCCCAGATAAATAAAGAAAAATGAAAGGTCTCCCTTTATACTGATTTCACCATCCAAAAGCCTTGATTCAAAATTTTGCAGTCTGACATTTTTATAGACCAGATTACACATATTGGGTTTTGAAGATGCCAGCTCAATTTCCTGTTTTAAACGAATTCCATCTTTTTTATGTACAATCAGGCTGCTGATGGGAAACTCTTTATAAAGACATTCAATCCCCTCTTTCTCCTCAATATCATAAGTAATATCCATATTTTCCTGCTCAAATACCATTGCCTTTAATTCCACCAACGCCCTTAAAGACACTTTTCTGGAATTCATCACCGAAACAGTTAAATCTTCGATTTCCCAGATAATCTGACATTGATCCATAGGAAGAATATCATCCATATGTATCATTTCCTCAAAAGGCAGTTTTCCTTCCATGGCATCAATGGGTTTTTCCAAAAATCCGGTATGATATAAAATACAAAAAACCAGTTCTCCCCTAACTCTTATCTTATTTGCCATTACCTCTACATCATCCAATATAATCTGGCCATTGCTATCAATGACTTTATCAATGTCCAGTTTAGTATCTGACACATTATAATCATCATCCAAAGTAATTTGGACAATTTTTTCCCCTTTCTTAACACAAGTCGAAATTTTATTTTTCAGTAACTCCATACTAATCCCCTTTCTATTCCGCTCAAAATACTTTGATTCTGAATCTATCCATCTTATTTTTTGATTCCGATTTACCCCATGATACCTACGAATTGCTTCGAACTTTGTGCCCCCGCAATTCTAAAACATTAAAAATCCGCTTTATTCAGGCTACTTTCTCATGTTTTCTATCACATCGAATTTCACCTTATTCAGGCTACTTTCTCATGTTTTCTATCACATCGAATTTCGCCTTATTCAGGCTACTTTCTCATGTTTTGCAGTTCCCAAGATCATGTTTTTTCATGCAAGCATGAGAAACATGACCTTTTGACCCTTGTATCATTCTATGAAACACCTCTTAAAATATGACTGTTCTCCATCTACTTCTTTTTTCTTTTCTGCCTCTTTTTCATTCAAATACTACCGGTAAATCCATATAGGGACATTTTAATACAATAACAGGATATGTGATGATTTCTTTGTCCTCTTCCTCATTTCCTACCAGTTGTGTCTTTACATAAATTGCATTCTTCCCAAGGCTTAATTCTTCCACAACAACATCCAAATTGCTTCTGTTCTGTTCCCCATATCCAACCACAATATATAAATAATCCTTAGTGGAAAAGGTCAATTTAAATACCTCCTGTTTTTTTTCCTCCAGAAGTTCCTTAAGCTCCTCCGGGAGCTGTTTTTCGTCACAAATCGTAAAATCCAGCTTTTCCTTCTCCTCCTCTGTTTCTTTCCCACAGGAAGTAAATACCAATAAAAAAAAGAGCAAGGTAAAACCGGTGATAAGTTTTTTCGATACTTTCATTCTTCAAACACACCTAATCTTACTTTACTCTTATTCTATGAATCTTTTTTTCTATTCAGAACAAACACAACCATCTTATGGATTCCGTCAATCACTTTGAATCTTCGATGTTTCATGACATATCCTATGAATTACCATCTTCACAATAACACACTACACTGCATGCTGGAATTTGAATTTCTTAATTTCCTGCTCTGTTTCAACCTTTTCCATGATTCCACCCAAAGCACTAATCTTTCCTTCAAAATCTTCATATCCACGCTGAATGTACTCGATTTTATCAATCACGGTAACTCCCTTGGCACAAAGCCCTGCAATTACAAGTGCCGCACCTGCACGTAAATCCGGTGCAATCACATTGGCTCCGGCAAAACCCTCCACACCATCGATAATTGCAGTATTTCCTTCTACTTTTATCTTCGCTCCCATTCTGGACAACTCATCCACATACTTGAAACGATTTTCAAAAATACTTTCCGAAATAATACTAGTTCCCTCTGACAATGCCAGAGTAACTGCCATCTGTGGCTGCATATCTGTAGGGAATCCCGGATATGGCAATGTTTTTATCTGGGTAGATTTCATTCTTTCCTTCGAAATAACACGCACTGCATCATCAAATTCCTCAATATATGCACCAATTTCCACTAATTTAGCAGAAATCGAATCCAAATGCTTTGGAATTACGTTCTTAATCAATACATCACCCTTGGTAGCAGCTGCTGCCATCATGAAAGTACCGGCTTCAATCTGGTCCGGAATAATGGAATAATCTGTACCATGCAGTTCCTTTACACCACGAATCCGAATCACATCCGTTCCTGCACCCTTAATATTCGCGCCCATACTATTTAAAAAGTTCGCTACATCTACAATATGAGGTTCCTTGGCAGCATTTTCAATAATCGTCTTACCATCCGCCAAAGCTGCCGCCATCATAATATTAATGGTAGCCCCTACGGAAACAACATCCAGATAGATGTGACTTCCCTTTAATTCTTCT
>JAFPAZ010000284.1 GCA_017390645.1 Lachnospiraceae bacterium | reverse complement strand
GATTCTTAGTAGCGGATCCAAGAATTATTGATAGTACTGAAGTCATTCAGACCATTACATAAAAATAACTTCGAGAATTATCTTACATGGGTGCAACGGTTCTTCATGAAGATGCGATTTTCCCTGTTCGTAAGGAAGGAATTCCTATTAATATTAAGAATACCAATGCTCCGGAAGATCCGGGTACTATGATTGTGGAATCTACTTGTAAGTTACCGAAGTATACTATTACCGGTATTGCTGGTAAGAAGGGATTCGTTTCTGTCAACATTGAAAAGGATATGATGAACTCTGAAATTGGTTTTGGACGTCGTGTACTTCAGGCTTTTGAAGATCATGGAATTTCTTTTGAACATGTGCCTTCCGGTATTGATACCATGACTGTGTTTGTTCATCAGGAAGAATTTGAGGGAAAAGAGCAGGAAGTATTAGCGGAAATTCATAGATTAACCCAGCCGGATTCCATTGATATTGAACCAAATCTTGGATTGATTGCAGTCGTAGGTCGTGGTATGAAGTCAAATCGTGGTACTGCAGCTCGTATTTTTGCGGCGCTTGCTCATGTAAATGTAAATGTTAAGATGATTGACCAGGGTTCTTCTGAGTTAAATATTATCATTGGTGTGGATAATCGTGATTTTGAAGCTGCCATTAAGGCGATTTATGATATTTTTGTAACAGTGCAATTATAATTTATAGGCACGTAAATGTGAAAATCAGCCATGTTGGTGGATTGTATGATGTGGTTTGAATAATTTTATTTATATGTACGAATACTAAAAAGACTTAAAAGAGAAATCTTTTGGGTCTTTTTTTCTTTTTTAGGATTTGGGTCAAAGGGTTTAATAGGAAAGATTTTAAAGTTAGAAGGTGTGAAGTTGAAAGGTGCGAAGTTAGAAGGTGTGAAGTTGAAAGGTCGTGAAGTCAAATTGCATCTTCTTATCTGTCTGTTACAAGTGTGTCCAGAGTAAGAAAATCTAAGCATCTTTTATTTACTTTTTTGGAAAGGGACGTAACCACCCCAAACGAGCCGTCCGTGGCTCGATTGGGGTTTTGTCTGATGAGGGAAGGAAGATATGCAGAAAGAAAATGAAAGAGGAATTAGAGGGGAAGATATTTAAAAAGAAGAGAAAGGAGAAGTAATGGAAAAAGAAGATAGGAAAATAGAGGATGCAAAAGAGAAAGTGAAGATTGAATATAATGATAAGAATGAATTGTTAGGGGAAATATCGGAGGATCTTTCTTGGAACATTGAGTTTATTAAAACAGTGTTTCGGGGGGATAAGGATATTGTTATGAAGGAACTGTGTAGTGGGGGTGGAAATTCTTTTTTTGTGGTTTATGTAGATGGACTTACGGATAGTTTTATGGTGGAGCGGTCTATTATAAAACCTTTGCTTGATTATCAGGGGGAATGGGGCGAGCAGGTGGAAACAAGCTGTCTTAGCACCATTGATTTTTCGAAACAGGAGACCATGCAGGATGCAATGGTTCAGTTGACTTCCGGAAATGCGGCGTTGTTTTTGGATGGGGTAAATCATTGTGTTACCATTTCTTCGAAAAAACTGCCTTTGCGTGGGGTTGGAGAGGTGGAAAAAGAAAATTCCATGCGTGGTCCAAGGGATTGTTTTGATGAGGGAATCCGGACTTCTACGGCTTTGATTCGAAGAAGAATCCGGGATACTAAATTAAGAGTGGAGCAGGGAAAAATTGGGGAGCGTTCTTATACGGACTATGCGGTG
>JAFPAZ010000283.1 GCA_017390645.1 Lachnospiraceae bacterium | reverse complement strand
GCGCACTTTCTATATCCCCCAACTGAACAGCGATATAGGAAAGAACCGGCCATTCAAAGTCTTCCTCCAGTTCTAAAGTCTGCCATGGATGTTCCTTAGAAAGTTCTGAATATAATTTTTCTATGTTTTCCTTCTTAGTCAGATACATTCCACAAGCCACAGGATAGACCTGAACAATGGCATAGGGATAAAACTCTTCCATACCATGGAAATTCAAATAAGAAAAATCCGAATCCATGCCTATTTCAAATCGTTCTCCTTCTGAGTTCCAGAAGGATTCTTTTATTTCTTTCCTGCCAGTTTTCGTGGCCTGTTTAAAAAAGGATTCAAGACTATCTTTGTTTTTCCAGTTTTCTAATTCCTCATTTTCTGAATTCATAAGGCCGTACATCTTTTCATAGGCCTCTAAAACCTCCAGATTATCCATCAGATAATAGACTTCTTTCTCTTTTGAAACCTTCGTCAGTCCATTTTCGCTTATCTCTGTAAGTCTTAATACACATAATTCCGTTGCCGCTTCAGCATAGGGGATCTCCTTAAGGCTCCCTCCTTTTTGTACATAAGTGGCAAGAAGATTTAAGTATAAAGCAATATAGGAATCCACCGAATCATAAGTCTCTTTGGATTCCAAACCTTCTAATGTTACACGGTAATCACTTATGATTCCATCTGATTTTACCAATTCCTCCGAATGCCAGTTCAGATAATTCGCTACAATCTGAAGTTCTTCCTCTCCCGGATTACCGGCTAACATTCCAAGAGCTGCCAAACAGGAAAAATAAGGAACCACTGAACCGGATTCGTCTTCCCCTAATTCATAAAGATAAATCACTCCTTCTTCCCCCTGCTGGGAGGCAATCCATTCTTTCTCCTCTTCCATGCAATTTAAATAAAACTCCATTTCATCCCCATAAAGGGCTTTGTTTTTCTCTCTATAGCGCTGATCTGCCACCAAAAACACTACAATCGCAAGAAAGCAAATTATGAAAAGCAACATGAATGGAATCCAGTTTCTAACGGTGCCTTTTTTCCTTCTCATTTTTCTTTTCTAAACCTCCCATTGTTTAGTTCACACATCCCTGATATAAATCTGTGATATGTTCATCTAAAAAGGTTAATCTGGTATGAATCGAACCTTTCAATTGTTCAATCCCTTCTTCATAACTTGTGATATTTCTGGAAGAACCATCTATTTCCGCTAGTAAATAACTATAAAAAGTATATCCCCAGACTGCAAAATTACGTTCCTTTGCTTCACCCAATTCTTCCACATAGGCATCAATCCGCTGATAAAGATATTCCTCACTTAAGGTTCCTTCCCGTAATTCCCAGTACCTTTCTACTACCTTATCCACAAATGCCCTATCCTGAAGTAATCTTGAAAACCAGGCATTTTCCTGGAGGAAAAATTCTTCATAATCCTGTATAAACCACTGATAGTTATCAAAACAGTTGTTATAATCCCAAATGGCAATCTGCAATTTTCCGCCTAGTTCTTTATAAATATAGGTAGATAGGTTCCCCGCATCATGGTTCATGGTTACTTCATTTAAAATATAATAATTTACAAAATTGTCTACATCAAGATACTTGGCATAACCTTCCTTCGGATCGTCAAATTTTTCTCCATACAATACCCGTTCAAAGGTATCAATGTCATTGGTAATCCATTCCTGTTGTTTATTGGTAAGGTTACTTTTCGTTGGATAATCAATGTACAAAGAATTATTGGTCTTTCCCGCATAATATCCATATACATTTAAAGGATTTTCCTCCGTGCCTACTCTGTCCCGCTTCACAATGTAAGCGGTCTCTCCACTGGCCAAAGCAAATTCACATAGACGCAGGCGGCTTTCCCCATTGGTAACCGGTTCTACTGCCAGATAAACACCTTGATACTCTCCATCTATAAATAATTCCACATACCGGCAATCCGGTGCCCATTCAAAAATTTCTCTACCTAAGCCATACACCAGACGGTTTCTGATTAAAGTTTTATCCAGAAAAGGTCCATTTAATACCCATTCACTATTTTTTCCCATACCTAAGAATTCATATTCTTTGGCGTTGGTACTTCCCTCTTCTTTGTAAAACTTAATGCGATACTGTTTTTTATCAAACTGTGAATAAGAAGAAGCTCCTCGGTAATTTATCATAATATCTGCTTCATAATCCGGAATTTCCATGACAGACCGGGCTTTCCCATTCACATCCGCATCCGTTACTGCAATGGTGGACCATATTTTATTTTCTTTACTAATCTGCTGTCCATTGGTATTAATATGTAAGATTGGCAGGGTAGTGTCAAACACCCCCATATCATAATAGTTAAGATATTCTTCATCCGGTTTGATCCAATTGGGAACACCACTTCCCGTCTCCTTGGAAACTAAGGTCTTTTCCGCCACCCTTGTTCCTTCCTGGTCCTGGTACGCCTCACCAACAAACACTACAGTCAGCAGAAGTACTGCCATACTTGTACATGCAATGATTTTCTTCATATCCTTCACTCCAAAGCTCTACTTATCTGGAAATATCGTCCTGCTGCTCTACAAGATTTACTCTGATTACGCCTTCCACCTTCATCAGACGTTGTGCAATGTCCACCTTCTGTTTTTCATCTGCCTTTTTCAAAGTATCTTCTTTTACCCTGTAAACCAATTCACAAGAAGTTGCAGTTACGTTCTTAATGGTCCGGTGTGCCTTTCCATTAAAATGCTTATCTACTGTAGTTTCAATCCCATTTTGTGCCTCTAGTTTACCTTGGATAATCAAAAGCTGCTGTCCAGAAGAAACCGACTGCTTTGTTACAAGCATAAAAATTAATAGGAACACACTTCCAACTCCAATCAGTGCATACTGGGAAACCCCACATCCGATACCGATTGCAATTGCCCAGAAGATAAAAGCTGCATCCCTTACATCCTTGATGGCGGTACGGAAACGAATAATCGACAACGCACCCACCATACCAAGAGAAAGCGCAATATCATTACTAATGACTCCCATAATCATGGTAGTTGTAATGGCAATGGCTCCCAGACTAACATTAAATTTTCTGCTATAGGAAACTCCGGAGTAGGTGATTTTATAAACAAACATAATAAATAATGCTGCTATCAAAGCTACCACATTATTCAGTATGATGGTCATTACGTCCAGATTGGTTCCATCCATTAATTCTTCTAAAATAAATTCTCTCATTCTTTTACCTATGCAATTCGCAGATCATCCTGCGAAACTGCCCAATTAAACCAGTTGAAAGAAGGGGCAGTCTGCACTTTACCTTTCTTTTCTTCATTTCTTTCAACCTTTTCATCCTATTTACTATAGTCAGAGGAGTAGTACCGCTACGAGCCGGACACAGCGAAAATGTCACTCAGCCTCGCCATGGAATACTTGCTATAGGATTCCGCCACACCATCCAGACTTTCTAATAAAGGCTTTAGTGCAGAAGGAAAAAAGTCGTTATACTTTACTTCCAACACACCCATATCCGGATTTATCAATGGAATATAAAAGGGCTCTTTTTCGAAAATACCGTAGGGATTCACACTTCCTCTGATATTCCGGTCAAAGGTCACCCGCACATCACTGACCGGATAGGTATATGCTGTCCTTTCATACTCCACAATGGTCTTCGGGGAATATACCTGTTCTGTCATTTTTACATATAAACGTTTTGCCAACTCCTCTTCCCGCTCTAACAAAAATTCATACTGGTGATTCTCCATAAGAATTACCTCTTCTCTTGTTAGCGGAATGGAATATTTGATTCCATCAGAACCATTTTTACACTTATATTCCAGTTTTGCACTCAAAGCGTCGGGGGAATAAATTCTCACCCTTATTTTTCTTTTTTCCAATACACCATCCAGATTATCTTTTAAATCTGCATCTGTCATGGAATCATAATACTGGGAACGTACCATATAGTTTCCTTCATCACCATATTGATCCGGTTCCATAACTGCTTCCAGCATATTCTGTATCCTCAGATACATTTCTTCGGTTATGATATATTTTTGTTCTTTACGAAAAATTGGTGCCATACTAGTTCCTCCTTTGCTCCATCCAATATCTCACAGAGTCAGGACATACTTTGGTAAATAGTTTCTGCTTTCGATTCAAAAACAACTGCCAAACCAGACATAGAGCTGCAATAATTATTATAGTCACACTCTGTAATGCACCACTTAGCTTAACTGCGTCTGTAAGCATCCACACACCCCATAGGGAGGTCATTGCCGAAATCGCAATTACAGGGAAGAATAATTCTGCAATACCAGCAAGTACTCCAAAAAGGATTGCCAGTAAAATGGAAGGATATAGAAGCCACCCTATACTCATCCCTACCAGAAAACAAATCACAAAGCCACCCAGACGATGCCAGTGAGCGCCGGAAACCGCAAGTACTACACCTACGACTGCAACGCAGGTTGCTATACTTCGTAAAGACTCTGAGCCTAGCATCAAACAAAAGGAAGCCGTTGCCGTTCCCATAAACAGGATTGCGGAAAAAAACATCCGGTATGTACGAAAACCTAACACACACGCCAATATCCCAAGCACAACGGTACATATTACACCGACAGAAAGAAATGGACTTACTTCTTCGCTAATGCCTGTTGTGTTTACAAACTCTAGAAATAATTCTTTCATCAAATCACTCATACTATCACTCCTCGCAGAAGTCATTTAATGCCCTGCTGTATCCTGGAACTCCCATTTCCATTGCACTTTGTGCAAACAGAACATCGGATATATGATACTCTTTCACAATTTCATTGAAATCATGATAAAGCTCATCATCTTCTCTCATATTTATAACATAAACTCCATCATAATAATCTTTCAGATACGGAACCATTAAACGTCCGGCACCGTCACAAATCACTAACAAGTACTTACCTTCATTCTTTGTATTTTGAGGTTCTCCCTCAACAATGGCTCTGGTATAAATACTTTGAATAAATGATCCAAGGTTTCTGGCTGATGAAGTAATAATAGGTTTCTTATAAGTTACTTTATTTCCCAAATTATCTTCCCCAACTACTTCCACCATGTTCGAGGTTTCCGGTAACAAATAATAATAAGTCTGGTCCTCTAAATCTTCATCATGGATATGATCCATATTTCCCTTTGACACCAGTCCTCCTCGAAAAGACGTAAACATATATTCACGATACTGCTCCAAAGGAATCGGTTCCAATCCCATCTCATTGCATAAGGCTTCCGTTCCATAATAGGCACCTCTGGCTGTCCATGCATCCTCTGTATGAAAGAAAATATATTCGTCTTTATGGTTTTCCAAAACCGTAAGCGTAGGAACTAAAATACCTTTTTCCGGTAGTTGCATGAAAAGCTGCTCCATATACTTTTGATATGTCTCCTTATCCTCTTCATATCCTTCTTCCACTAAAATCCGATGCGGAACCGGCACTACATAAACATGATTGAGATCAGGACAATATTCTAATATTCCTTCCACCATAGTTGCGATGCGTGTTGTATTTGCTTCTTTATAATAGAAATGGCTTATCACCCGGTCCTCATAGCAGACAAACTCCTCATCTTCATAAAGTATGGTTTTAGACAACTCCTGCCCCGTTTTTGTTACCTCTCCATCTTCGAAAACCTTTGAGCTGTCATTTTGTTCCAATGCTTCCTGCCCTTTCTTCCCCACCAATGCTTCCAGAAGGACGCAACCTATGACCAAACCCAGACCCATCAATATAACAAGTAAATATCTCATTCCTTTATGTGCCATAAATTCTAATCATCTCCTTCCAGACTTCTATAATGAATCTGTAACCCTGGTTTTTCCTTAAGTTCCATGATTCCAGGTTCCATTTCACAG
>JAFPAZ010000282.1 GCA_017390645.1 Lachnospiraceae bacterium | reverse complement strand
ATCAAACTGCTCCAATTCATAAGGTTTGAGTCCTAACTGACTCTTTTCCCTTGTAAGTGCCATCTTGGCTGTAAGTCGCATAACGACCTTCTCACCAAATACAGTAGGAAGTATAGACACACGAATATCATACTCTACATGATCTACTATCTGTGTGATACGACCATCCTGCGGTTTTCTCTTTTCTGAAATATCCATTCCGCCTATGATTTTAATACGTGCTATAATAGCAGGCAAAACAGATATATTGTATGTAGCTTTTTTGTGCAGCACACCATCAATTCTATACCTTACTCTGATATAATCCTCCATAGGCTCCAGATGAATATCTGATGCCCTTTGTCTTACGGCAAGGTCAATCATTTCCTTTACCATCTTTACAATAGGAGAACTGTTTATATCATCGGCTTCCTGCTGTGCATCTTCATCCTCTACATCCAGCTTTTTCTCTTTTGCATACTGATTTAGTGCCGAACGTACTTCCTCCTGACCATGGTATTTGTCAATGGCAAGCATGATACTTCTGGTGGTCGCTACTACAGGCTCTACCTGATAGTTGGTAACAAGCGCAACATCCTCCTGTGCATAAGTATCCAGAGGATTTTCCATTGCAACCAGCAGAATATTTTTATTATTAGGGTCAAAGGCAAACGGCATCATGGTATATTTTTTCAATATATTTACCGGTACAAGCTTTGCAACATTAGGGTCAATATGAATATTTTGAAGGTCAACTATATCAATCCCCAGCTGATGGCTTAATGCAACAGCAATATCATCTTCTGTGATAATACCGTCATCTACCAATAACTCACCCAGCTTTTTATTTGTTTTCTTCTGTTTTGAAAGTGCTTTTTCAAGCTGCTCCTGCGAAATTGCCTTACTTTCTACCAGCAAGTCACCGAGCCTGATTTTTTTTCTTTTAAAATCCATGCTCTTTAATAACCATACCTTTCTTATTACATAAAAAGACTCAAACTTTTTTGTCTGAGTCCTTTTATATCGCAATTATCCAGCAAAATATTTAGATAATTCATTAATTATCCCAAACAATACTGTATTTTTTGATTGTTCTGAGTAAATTATACATTTTTTATGTTAAAATTGCAATATTTTCGCTTACTATTTTTCTATTTTTTAGTGCTTTTTAACTATGTTAATTATTTATGTTGATAATTCCCATTTTTAAGTAAAGTCATTTGCTTTCTTTCAAAAAATAGACATATGTAAAATGAGCTGGATAGCTCATTTTACATATTAGATATCAGTTGAATAAACCAGTAAATAATTCCCAAAACCCAGCTGCTGAAAATCCCATACAAAATCACAGGACCTGCAATGGTAAATATCTTACAGCCTATTCCAAATACATTTCCTTCCGGTCTGTACTCGATTGCAGATGCCACCACACTATTGGCAAATCCCGTTATCGGCACTAATGCACCTGCGCCACCCCATTTTACAAGCTTTCCATATATGTTAAAGCCTGTAAGTAATGCACTCAGAAGAATAAGTATCACTGAACACCAGTTAGCTGCAATTTCTTTTTCAAGTCCAAAATTGTTTATTCCAATATTGACTATTAACTGCCCCAGGCAACATATAAGTCCTCCCATTATAAATGCTTTTATCATTTGCAATAACAGATTTGTCTTAGGAGATATTTCTTCTACATATTTCCGGTACTCTTTTTCTTTTTCATTATCCATAATCATTACCCTGCCTTTCACATTTTTTAAGTAACAATTTAATTGCTGTACACAGGTTATATTCCGCGAGGTTTTTTGGAATGAAAACCCGAGTTTTTAATGCTCACTATAAGTATTTACCAAAAAGCCGCATATATCCTACAAACACAAAAAAACGGGTAAGAATAACTTTTCTTACCCGTTTTTTTCCTTTTACACTTTCTTGAATTCCCTTTACACTTTAATAACCTTTTACACTTTTTGAAATTCCTTTTACACTTTCCTGAATTCCCTTTACACTTTAATAACCTTTTACACTTTTTGAAATTCCTTTTACACTTTTTGAAATTCCTTTTACACTTTCTTAAATTCCCTTTACACTTTAATAACCTTTTACACCTTTTGAAATTCCCTTTTACATCATCTGCTCTATGGAAGTCCCCCAACCTCCATTCAGAGCTTTTCCTTTTACACTTTGTTTTTTGCTAAAACTCTTATTTTACTACT
>JAFPAZ010000281.1 GCA_017390645.1 Lachnospiraceae bacterium | reverse complement strand
ATGCAGTATATGGATATTCATGGCTGGATGGTTCAGGAAATCCTTTTAAAAGCAGATAAGATGAGTATGGCACATTCTTTGGAACTTAGAGTGCCATTCCTTGATAAAGAAATATTTAAGCTTTCTTCCACTATACCGGCAGAATATAAGGTAAGTAAGGAAAATACGAAACTTGCCATGAGAAAGGCTGCCAACCGTGAAATGAACCAGATTAGTGCCAATCGTAAAAAGCTGGCATTTCCTACTCCATTGCCGGAATGGTTGAAACAGGATAAATATTATAATATTGTAAAAGGTTATTTTACCAATGATGTGGCGAAGAAATATTTTAACACAGATTTACTGGTACAGCTTCTAGATGACCATCGTGCAGGAAAACGATTCAAGGTTTCGAAAATCTGGGTTGTATTTTCCTTCCTGGTATGGTATGAACAATATTTTGTTTTGGGAAGATAAGGAAACACAAAGGGTTTTCTTAGATGAATCAAAACATTTATGATAAAATCATTGAAAGAAAAGAGGATAAAGAAGATGAAAAAAGTCCCATTTATTACAAAAGAACAGGCTCAAAAGATCATAAAAGAGGTTCCGACGCCATTTCATCTTTATGATGAAAAAGGAATCAGGGAAAATGCCAGAAAATTGAAAGAGGCTTTTTCGTGGAATCAGGGATTTAAAGAATATTTTGCAGTAAAAGCAACTCCAAACCCTACGATTCTTCGTATTTTACAGGAGGAAGGCTGTGGTGTGGACTGTGCCTCCATGACAGAGTTAATGATGGCAGAAAAATTGAATTATCCGGGAGAAGATATTATGTTTTCTTCCAACGATACTCCGGCAGAGGAATTTGCTTATGCGAGAAAAATCAACGCTACCATTAATTTAGATGATATTACCCATATCGATTTCTTAAAGGAAGCAGCGGGAATACCAAAGAAGATTTCCTGCCGTTTTAATCCGGGTGGAAAGTTCGCCATTGCCAACACCATTATGGATAATCCGGGAGATGCGAAATATGGATTAACCAGACCTCAGATGACAGAGGCTTTTAAGAAATTAAAAGAGCTTGGAGTAGAAGAATTCGGTATGCACTCCTTCCTTGCCAGCAATACCGTAACCAATGATTATTACCCAACGCTGGCAGGTATTTTATTTAAAACAGCAGTGGAATTAAAAGAAGAAACCGGAGTAAAAATCAGCTTTATTAACTTATCCGGTGGAATCGGAATCCCTTATACAGAGGACAAGGAACCAAATGATATCCTTGTAATTGGGGAAGGCGTAAGAAAGGCATACGAAGAAATTCTGGTTCCGGCAGGAATGGGAGATGTGAAAATCTTTACAGAATTAGGTCGTTTTATGCTTGCGCCATATGGACATCTTGTTACCACTGCCATTCATGAGAAGCATACACATAAGGAATATATTGGTGTGGATGCCTGCGCCGTAAACCTGATGCGTCCTGCTATTTATGGAGCTTACCACCATATTACGGTATTGGGAAAAGAAGATGCGGCGAGAGATCATGTTTATGATGTAACCGGTTCTTTGTGTGAAAACTGCGATAAGTTTGCAGTAGAT
>JAFPAZ010000046.1 GCA_017390645.1 Lachnospiraceae bacterium | reverse complement strand
CATTGCCTGATATTGGAATTTGTCAAAAATTTAAATCAATTTCTACATATTAGTTAAATTCTTAATATCAAAAAAGTGCGAAAATGAATCAAATCAGCTTAAAACCAACATGATAAACAATCATTTCACTCAATTCTCGACATTTTTTGTTCTATTTGCCTATTGATTTTTATTCATCAGACTTTATAATACCTTATTGAAGATTCACCTCCTTTTTGATTCGTTACGTTTTAATATTTGACAATCCAACTCCCACATACTGATTCAACCTTTCCGGGGGATAACAAATAGTAATGCTTCCATCTGCAAATAGTGGCAATACGATTCATACCTATCCCTTGTAGAGTTCTATAATACCAAACGGAAAGTTTTTAGAAAAAATCAATAAGGTTCTCCACTTCAATTATATAATATGGGAAATTTATAGTCAAGCTAGCAAAGTATCGAATCTTTAAGGAGATTTTCGTTACTTTTTACTACTCATCTCCTGTTCTATCTGTTCTGTCTGTTCTATCTGTTCTATCTGTTCTATTACTTCATTCAAAGTATAAACACTCTTATTTACTTACGAATTATTATGATACCAGGGGCAAAAGGTCATTGCTTCCTCATTCCACATTCTGCTCAAGGCGTTTCATTGCTTTAAACTCAAACCGGACCATAACGATGGCAATGATGGCTGCAACCCCGTCAGAAATCGGTCCCGCGTAAAGAATTCCGTCAATTCCCATGATTGCAGGCAAAATTAATAATAACGGCAATAAGAATATAATCTGCCTAGTTAAGGATAAAAATACACCTTTTATCGCCTTACCGATGGAGGTAAAGAAGGTGGAAGTAATAGGCTGCAGGAAATTCAGCCAGGTAAAAAATAAATAGACTCTGAAATACTTTTCTCCAAATTCGAAATACTCTTTTGTCCCATCTCCGAAGGCCGCAAGAATCTGCCTTGGAAATAATTGAAACAACAAAAGCGCAAACACAGAAATCACTCCCCCTGCAATGCATGCAATATGGTAAGCGTCCCTTACTCTTTTATAATTCTTCGCACCATAATTAAAACTTTCAATCGGCTGGGTCCCCTGGCCAATTCCAATTACAATGGAAAAACAAATCTGGCTGACTTTTAAAATAATACCTGCACAGGCAATAGGAATGGCTTCACCATATATGGACGCTGCTCCATAATGCTTTAATGAATTATTCAGTACAATCTGCACCAACATAATCCCAAGCTGATTAAAGAAAGATGCCATACCGATGGACATAATCCGGCCGATATACTGCCATTGGATTTTAAAATGTATCTTTTTCAGTGGAGCGGTATGGAATTTACGCATATAAAATACTACCAGCATTCCAGAAAAGAATTGTCCTATGATGGTTGCAAAGGCAGCGCCTTTCATTCCCCAGTCAAATCCCAAAATAAAAACTGCATCCAGAATGGTATTAATGACTGCACCAGACAGATTACAAATCATCGTCATCTTAGGACTTCCGTCTGCACGAATCAGATGTCCTCCTCCGGTGGTTAATAATAAAAACGGAAACCCCAAAGCCGTAATACTTACATAATCTTTCGCATAAGGCAGCACATCCTTGGGTGCGCCAAATAACTTAAGCATGGGAGTTAAAAATATCTCAGAAACGATGCAAAGTGCCAATCCGCATACAAACAACATTACCAATGCATTCCCGATATAATGAATTGCCTTTTCCTTCTCTCCCCGCCCCAAAGCCAGGTTAAAGCAGGATGCCCCTCCAATCCCAAATAATAATGCAAGTGCAATACAGGATGTTGACAAAGGGAATGCGATATTCGTCGCAGCATTTCCCAGTGTTCCCACCCTCTGGCCGATAAACAATTGGTCTACAATATTATATACAGCCCCTACCAGCATGGCAATAATACTGGGAACTGCAAACTTAATCATTAATTTTAAAACCGGCTCCGTCTTTAATGGATTTTCTTTTGAATGTTCTATCTGACTCATTTTATTCACTCTTTCTTGTATATTTTCCTCTCTCCACAATCCGTTCCTTATCCATAACAATTATCATATCAAAGTCCCGTATAGTTGACAACCTATATAAAATGTTTTCTTAAAAAAATAATGTTATTTTAACAATGTTTTTTACTTCCTGCAACCAGTTCATGCACATATTTCATCCAATTAGCAAAAGAAAGTGCACTCTTCTTCAACTTATCCATGCAGTACCTCATAATTTTATATAATATAAAAAGTGCTTCGGGACATCCAAAGCACTTTTCAGGTATTCAAAAAAAGCAGATAGTTCACCTACAAACTATCTGCTCACCCATCCATACCCTAACAACATCAAAAATCGCTGTATCACAGTAAATACATTGAAAACAGCAAAATTATATATATAAATTACAATGGTTGTTTTTATAAAAACCGACGAATATCTATGGCAAGTTTCTCTTCCAGATTTATCAGTCGTTTGGTAATATCCTTCGTCTTTTCATTGGCATCCTTATATTGATTCAGATATTTATGGAGAGATTTTACTCCCATGTTACATCCATCTGTCATTAAATCGGCAATGGTTTCATCGGATTCCTTCATCACCAGCTTCACGCATGTTTTCATCCATGACATGCTTTTCGCCATGGGATTCGGATTTTTTCCTTCGTCATGGTACTGATCTAAAAGATTCTGTATCTCTTCTTTCAGCATCTCGTGTTCATTTTTACATTTTACAAGATATCTCTTGAATGTATCATCATTGACATAATCTACCACATCATTAATGGCCGACACCCCCATTTTAATGCCTGCATCACATTCCCTCAGTAGTTTTATAGTATCTGGTTCAATCATTGTTTACGTTTCAGCTCCTTTTATCAGTTTAAGAACATAGGTAATTGCAAAACTATAATATTTTATATGAAAGTGATTCAAAAGAATCAAAACATCGCAGGCACGCTTTCGCTGCGTTCAGCTCGTAGCGGTACTAAATTCGCGACAAGTCGCTCATTAAGTACCGACGGCTGAACAAGCGCCTGCTCATGTATTTGTTTCTTTTGAATCACTTATTATAAGTTTTGGTAGTTTCGCAATTTCCTATTTTAAGAACAGTGTAACCAATTTTTTATATATTATCCGAGATTATTTCATGCTTATCCACTAAATCTCAGTATCCCTGCACTGCTTTACGATGTCACCAATACTTTACACTACTATTTTGTCTATTCAAAAAACTTCTGTTTTTTATGCCTTCTCAATCAACACTGTTTTCCCCTCAAATGCAAAACCATATTTATATATCCTATCTGCCGGTATCCCCTTTGCAAGCAGGGCTACATCGTAACGTTTCTCCTCTATTTGAGCAAGGGCTGCTACTACCGTTTCCTCTAAGGAAGCTTCTCTTCTATGATTGAACACCTTAAATTCCAAAATCACCGCAGGATTTTCTTTTGGGTTCTTCGGTTCTATTACAACATCATATCTTCCAAAACCGCTTTCCCTGTTGGAAGTCACAATATATTCTCTCTTTAAATCTACCATTAATCCTAGTACAAATCCATGATAAAACCGTTCCGGCTGTGCCTTTTTTGATGCACGTTTTCCTGTATCAAAGCTACTGAACAGTTCAAGACTCATCTGATTCATGTATTCGTTCATGGCATCCACATCCTTCATCAGCATTGCCTTGATGAAATCATTATAATCTCCCTTAGTTTTCTTAAACCAGGACTTCACCATACCCTCAAACATAATCTGCACTTCACGATTGGTAACCGCCAATTCATAACAGACCTCTTCCCCTGGTTCAAGATTTTCCATACGGTCATAATCCAGTACCTTTAAATAACCACTGGCAAGTAACAGACTCCATATGGCATCTTCATTGTCATCCAACTGGTTATATACGATTTGTTCATCAATGGGAACCTGCAAATGGTTTCCTAAAAGCAACTCTTCAAATTGCTTCTTCATAGCACCATTTCCTTCCTGAATCAACTTTCCTACCAGACTGTTAGAGCTGGTATTCGCCCAGTAAGTGGTTAAATCTCTCTTATCTAGGTAATTAAGAATCGACCATGGATTATAAATATCCGTATGCGTCCCGAAAGTAAATCCATCATACCACTCTTTTACTTCTTCCTTTTTTGAACCCAATCCACATTCATCTAATGCTGCAAACACCTCTTCTTCTGTAAAACCAAAAGCAGTAGCATATTTGTCTGAGGTGGTGGTAACTACCTCTAAATGATTCAAATCCGAAAAAACAGATTCTTTACTGACCCTTGTAATTCCTGTCATAATGCCTCTTGCCAGCCACGGATTTGTCTTAAATGTAGAGTTAAAGAGACTTCGGGTAAATGCAACCAATTCATTCCAGAAACCATTTACATAGGCTTCCTGCATTGGTGTGTCATATTCATCGAGAAGAATGATGACTTTTTTTCCATAATAGCGATAAAGGTAGTTTGAAAGCTTATGAAGTGCCATAGTTGCCACTACTTCAGGCATGTTCACCCCAACTGATTGATAAAATTCCTTATCTATCTTTGTTAAGACATCACTATCCAATAAATAATAATGCTTACTATATAAATCCGAAATAATCTGATTGATGCGAGTTTTAACTGTTTCAAAATCTTTTTCCTTCACATTCGCAAAGGAAAGATTAATCACCGGATAAGTACCCTGAAGTTCTCTGTACTTTTCTTCCTCCCAAATAAAAAGCCCCTCAAAAATATCCCCCTGACTGGCATACTCTATGGAAAAGAAGTGATTCACCATGCTCATATTCAAGGTTTTACCAAAGCGACGTGGTCTGGTAATTAAAGTTACATCGTCTCCACTCTCCCACCATTCCTTAATAAAAGACGTCTTATCAACGTAAAAATAATTCCCTTCTATTATCTTATCAAACTCCTGTATTCCGATTCCTACTGTTCGTCCCATACTGATGCCTCCCTGCCTATCCACCTAACATCATATGATGATGTTGGGGTCAAAAGGTATTTTGACCCCATGATACCCACGAATTGCCCCGCACTTTGTACTCCCGCAATTCTAAAACATATGATAATAGTATACGAAAATCTTTTTGAAATAGCAAGTTTTGTGATGATAATTGCAAGTTTATTCATCACATAAAAAAATCACAAACTCCATTTCCGAGGTTTCTTCAAAACGTTTTACATAGATATCGCCGCCTAATCGTTTTGCCATTTCTTTGGCTACAAATAAGCCAATCCCACTTCCTTCTT
>JAFPAZ010000280.1 GCA_017390645.1 Lachnospiraceae bacterium | reverse complement strand
CATAAGAAAGGACGATAGTGAAGAATGAGAAGGCATGGGAAATTAAAAAAATGGTTTTCTCTGGGTGTGATAACTACCATGTTACTGGCGCAAGGAAGTGTTGCCCTGGCAGCCACCGGATGGATAAAACGAAATGGTAAATGGTATTATTATAATCAAAAGGGAGTAATGACCACAGGATGGCAGAATGTGAAGGGTACCTGGTATTACATGAATACAAAAGGAATTATGCAGACCGGCTGGTTAAAGGATGCAAATAACTGGTATTACCTGAATCCAAATGGGGACATGGCTACGGGCTGGGTGATGGATAGAGGAACCTGGTATTATTTAACCGGCAGTGGAGCTATGAAAACCGGCTGGCTATGGTACAAGGATAAATGGTATTACTTAAATCCAAATGGAGATATGGCCACGGGCTGGTTATGGTACGGAGGAAAATGGTATTACTTAAATCCAAATGGAGATATGGCCACAGGTTTTATAACCCTGTCAGGAAAAACATATTATTTAAATCCCGATGGGGACATGGTCACAGGATTGCAGGTCATTGAGGGCAAGAAATATTATTTTAACGCCGATGGAAGCATGATAAAAAATACAGTTACAGTGGTGGAGGATACAGAATACGTTTTTGATGAAAACGGTGTAATCACTAGTGAAAAAGTAGTATTTCAAACTCTGGAAGAAGAAAAGGCAGTGGAATATCTGAAGAAAAAGAAGTCAGAGCAGACTTATGCAGAACAGGCATTAAAGGAAACAAATGATTTAAAACAAAGTGCCAGAACCATAGCAATGCGGTACGCAAAGGGTACCGTGGTGGAACAGCCGGAGCAGGGAATTTTATGTTATAAAAGTAGTAATGTAAGTAGTCAGGAAGCCATCGATGCCTGGTTAAAAGACATTGGAATAGAATATTATAACCTCATGGCCTGCAGTGAAGTTGGATTTGCCTGCTATGAAAAGGACGGAGTTTATTACTGGGTATGTGTAACGAGAGATGGCAAACTGCCACTTTAGACACATTTTTTCATTGGTATCATATATTATAATATGCTGGATAATTTGGAGGATGAACATGAAATTTACTAAGATGCAAGGTTGTGGAAATGATTATATTTATGTGAATTGTTTTGAAGAAGAAATTTTAGATAAGGCCGAAATGGCGAAATTCGTCAGTGACGAGCATTTTGGAATCGGTTCTGATGGTATGATTTTAATCTGCCCTTCGGAAATTGCAGATTTTAAAATGGAGATGTACAACGAAGACGGTTCAGAAGGAGCGATGTGTGGAAATGGAATCCGTTGCGTTGGAAAATATGTTTATGATTTTGGTCTGACAGAGAAAACCAATATTACGGTGGAAACAAAAGCAGGAATCAAAATCCTGGCATTAAATGTGAAAGATGGCAAAGTGGATTCTGTAAGAGTAGACATGGGAGCACCGATTTTGAAGCCTTCTTTGATTCCGGCGGTTTATGATGGGGAACAGATGGTGAACCAGCCATTAAAGGTAGATGGAAAAGATTACATGGTTACCTGTGTTTCTATGGGGAATCCTCATTGTATCACCTTTGTGGAAGATACAAAAAATCTGGAAATCGAAAAAATTGGTCCTTCTTTTGAAACACACGCTGCCTTTCCAGACAGAGTGAATACCGAATTTATTCAAGTCATTGACAAAAATACCATTAATATGCGTGTATGGGAACGTGGTTCCGGAGAAACCTGGGCATGTGGAACCGGTGCCTGCGCCAGTGTAGTGGCATGTGTATTAAATGGACTTACGGAAAATAAAGTTACAGTTCATTTGGTAGGTGGAGACCTATTCATTGAATATGATGAAGAAAAGAATACCGTGTTTATGACCGGACCGGCGAAAACGGTCTGTGTAGGTGAATTATACTGTTAAAAACAGACGTATATATCGAAAGGTTGGTAACAGCTGGCATGAAACTTCTAAGATTATTGCGAAAGATAGATTTTAGGGTTGTAAATGGCCGGGTGGAACAGGAGATAAATCATTTGGTTCACGATTTCAGAATTGTCAGTACAGGGGACTTGTTTGTCTGTATTAAGGGTACCGGTAAAAATGGTCATCATTTTATTCCTGAAGTCGTAAATAAGGGAGCAGCAGCCATTGTAATAGAAGAGGAATTAAAGGCGGAAGTAAAAGAGGAGATACCGAAGGAAGTCTGTGTGATACAGGTTCAAAACTCCAGAAAAGCCTTAGCCCTTCTGGCGGCTGCTTTTTTTGATGATCCTGCACAAAAGCTGATTACCATCGGAGTAACCGGTACAAAGGGAAAAACCACCACCACCTATATGATTCAGACGATTTTAGAATCAGCCGGAATCAAAACCGGATTAATAGGTACCATTGAAACCAGAATCGGTGAGGTGCGGATTCCTGCAACCAACACCACTCCGGATGCTTATGTGATACAGGAGTCTTTTGCCCAAATGGTAAAAGCGGGATGTAAGGCAGTGGTAATGGAGGTATCTTCCCAGGGACTCATGATGGACCGGGTAACAGGAATTGAATTTGATTATGGTATCTTTACCAATCTTTCCAAAGATCACATTGGAGCCAATGAGCATAAGGATTTTCAGGATTATATGTATTGGAAGTCGGTGTTGTTTCAACATTGTAAGACCGGAATTTTCAATGTGGATGATTCCCATGCAGGTGAAATGATGAAAAATGCAAAATGCAGGATAGAAACCTTTGGAATGGAAAAGAAAGCGGATTTATATGCGGATAAGATTCAATTGTTCCAAAAACCGGGAATTCTTGGGCTTTCTTATCATTTATCCGGCAGGAGCGACATGAATGTGAAAATGGAAATTCCGGGGAGATTTAATGTATATAATTCCCTTGCTGCCATTTCAGTCTGTCTTCCCTTTGTGAAGAATTTAAATCAGATAGAAGATGCCATGTCTAAGGTACGGGTAAAGGGCAGGGGAGAAATGATAGAGGTATCTTCTGAGTTTTCCCTTATTATCGATTATGCCCATAATGCCATGAGTTTGGAACATCTGTTAAAAAGCCTTAGGGAGTATGAGCCGGAAAGGATTGTTACTTTGTTTGGATGTGGAGGAAACAGGGATAAAAACCGCAGGTTTGAAATGGGGGAAGTTTCGGGACGATTCTCCGATGTTACCATTATTACCTCGGATAATCCTAGATTTGAAGAGCCAGATGCTATTATAGAAGACATCATTACAGGAATAAAAAACACAGGTGGTAACTATATCCGGATTCCGGACCGGAAAGAAGCCATAAAATATGCCCTTGGGCACGGAAGAAAAGGGGATGTGATTGTCCTGGCAGGAAAAGGACACGAAGATTATCAGGAAATCAAAGGTGTGAAATATAAAATGGATGAAAGAGAGATGATTTCAGAGATAAAAAGGTCACAAAGATGTTTAGAAAAATAAAGTG